>DAHXMN010000004.1 GCA_027371725.1 Candidatus Woesearchaeota archaeon
AAGATTTAAATATCAGTAAGGATAAATAGGAATCATGGGGGTTTTCGGGAAGTCTCGGACGTTCTGGCTCTTCGTAGCCTTGCTGCTCGTCACGGCGTGCGAGGCCGTGCGGGCGATGGTCAGTGGCATCCTGAGCGAAGCGGAGTTCGAGACCCTCGTCCAGCACAAGAGCATGACGTGAAATCCCGAAGATGGAAAACAGACGCGAGAACAAGGGCTCGAGCTTTGTCTACTGGACGCCGAGGATACTCTCGATACTCTTCCTCCTCTTCCTGGCGATGTTCTCGCTCGACGTCTTCGGCGAAGGATATGGCTTCTGGGGGACGGTGCTCGGGCTGCTGATCCACAACATCCCGGTGTTCATCCTGGCGATCATCCTCATCATATCATGGAGGTACGAGATCGTCGGCGGAATCGCATTCCTCCTGGCGGGGACGGCCTATGTCGCGTTGATGGCGAACGAAGCGCTGACGGGCCGCTTCGAGTGGTACATGATCTCCTACCCAATCATCATCGCCGGGCCGGCGTTCCTCATCGGCATCCTCTTCCTCCTGGGCTGGCGCGGGAAAAGAAAGAAGACAGGAAGCGCTCGAGATTAAGAAGGGAAATCGGTTTTACCTGATCCGTATCGCGTCCAGGTTCCTTGGGGCGATCGTCTCGATCTTGAACTGCTGGTGGATGCTTCTTGCTAGATCGAGCACGCGCGTCTGCTCGCCGTGGTTCACCAACACTTTGCGCGGCTTCGGCGTGAGGCGCTTCATGAAGTTCATCAGCTCCCGCCGGTCGGCGTGACCGCTGATCTCGATCTTGTGCACTTCCAGCTTGATCTGGACGGTGGTGAGCTTGCCGTTGTTGCTGAAGCTCACCTCGTTCATCCCTTCCTTGATCCGCTTGCCGAGCGAGCCCTCCGCCTGATAGCAGCTGAAGATGAGCGCGTTGTTCGGGTTGTCGGCCAGCTCGCGGAGGTACTGGACCGAGGGGCCGCCCATCAGCATGCCGGACGTCGCCAATATGATGCACGGGCCGCCCTCCTCGATGAGCTGCTGCCGCTCCTTCTGCGAGCCGACGCGGTGCACGTTCGGCGCGAGGAAGGGATTGTTGTCCTTGTGGAAGATCTGCGTCCGCACGGTCGAGTTGAGGAACTCGGGGTAGGCGGTGTAGATGGCGGTGATGTCCCAGACCATGCCGTCGATGTAGATCGGGATCTCTTCCTTGAGCCGTCCTTCGCGGACCAGCTCCTCGATCATCACGATGACCTCCTGTCCCCTTCCGGAGCCGAGCGTGGGGATCAGGACCTTGCCGCCGCGCTTGATCGTCCGGATGATGATGTCGACGAGGGCGTCGTCCTGCTCCTTGTACGGCGGGAGCACGTTCTCCTTGCCGCCGTACGTGGACTCGATCATCAGCGTCTCGAGGCGGGGGAACTGGGTGGCGGCCGGCGAGAGCAGGCGCGTCTTCGCGTACTTGATGTCCGCGGTGTAGAGCAGGTTGTGGAGCCCGTTCCCGATATGGAGGTGGACCATCGCGCTGCCGAGGATGTGGCCGCTGTTGTAGAGCGTGATCCGGACGTCGGGTGTGATGTCCGTGACCTCCTCGAACTCGAGCGTCACCGTGTGCTTCACGACCTCCTTGATGTCGTCGCTCGTGTAGATCGGCTCCTGTCCTTCATTGCGCGCGATCTTCACGGTGTCGAGCTGGAGCAGCGCCATGATGTCCCGCGTCGGGGCGGTGCAGTAGACCGGGCCGCGGTAGCCGAACTTGAAGAGGTACGGGAGGAAGCCGGAGTGGTCGAGGTGCGCGTGCGAGATGATGATCGCGTCCAGCTCGTTGATCCGGAACTCGGGCGCTTCCAGGTACGGGTACGGGTTGGCGCCGTTGCTCGTGTCGATGCCGCAGTCGAGCAGGATGCGCGACTCTGGCGTCTGGAGGAGGATGGCGCTCCGGCCGACTTGACGGGCCGCGCCGAGATACGTGATTCTGATCCATTCCTCCTTCTTCTGGCGGAGCCAGCCGTTGTAGATGCGCTCCCCCGTCTTGTGGAGGAACTTCCGCCGGTAGTCGGAATGCTCGTACAGGACGGCCCTGATGCCCTCGATGATCTCAGAGCGGATGGCGGGCGTTCGCTTGATCAGCGGCACCCAGAACGTCTCCTCCTTGATGCGCTGGAGGTTCTCACCCTTCTTGCCGATCGCGATGCCGGGCTTCTCCACCTCGATGGTGACCATCGAACGTTCCGGCTCGAAGAAGAGCTGCGTGATGCCGGAGTCCTCGCCGAGGATGGCGCGGATTGCCTTGTCCGCCTCCTCCTCGGGCATGGAGACGGTCGGGTCCGGGCGCAGCTCGATCCGCTTCTTGATCGTGTTGACGATGTCGCGGACGCGGCCCTGGTCATTGAGGAAGAACTCCTTCTTCGTGGTGTAGAGCACGATGTTCGCGCCCTCGAAGACGACGTCGCTCACGTCATCCTTCTCGAGGTGCTTCAGAATCTCCTTGATTATTTCAGACAACGCATATCACCTACTGCATGGCTTTGAGAGCGGGAGCACGTGCTTCTTCGCTATCCTGTTTGTTCTCCTGTACCGTGGAAAAATGCAGATCCGAGGGGAGAGGGAAAGGTTTTATTTGAGGCCCACAGGTCTCACTTGAGGCTCGTATTGAGCGTCTTCGTCAGCACCTTCCTGATGCCGTCCTTGTCGATGACGAAGATGTTGACGCCGTTCCCGGAAGCGGAGTCCCGCTGGAGCGCGGCGTTGACCGCCTTGAGCGCGAGCGCGACGCCGTCGTCCGCGGACATCCCGTCCTTGTACTGGTCCTCGAGGAGGCCGTACGCGATGACGCTGCCGCTGCCGCTCGCGACGAAGTCGCTCACCTCGGTGAGGCTGCCGTCGGGGAAGATGTCGTACAGCGCCGGCTGCTTGTCGTAGCCGCCGAGGACGAAGTGGCAGACGCCCATGCTGCTGCGGAGGATCGAGTAGACCCATGCGCTGAGCAGGTGGCCGGCTTCCTTGACGGTGGAGGCGCGGCCGTTCTGGATGTTGCGGAGCTTGAGCTCCGCCTTGATGTACTTGATGACGAGCTGGAGGTCGGAGACGCTGCCCGAGGTGGTGACCGCCATCGTCTCCGTGATGGGGACGACCTTGTCGACACGCTTGTCCACGATCAGGTTGCCCGCCGTCGCGCGCATGTCCGCAGCGAGGACGATGGCGTCCTTGCAGACCATGCCGACGGTCGTGGTGCCGGTCTTGAGCCTCTGCTGTGCAGCTTCCTCTTGGTTCATGGTTCCACCCTAGATTCGCGCCAGCCTCGCTGGCCGCTCGCGCTCCAGATAGCCGATTTCCGGAGTGTTCAGAGCACGAGAAACGCGATTTCTCTGTACCGTGTGAATCGCCAGTGGTTTAAAAAGGTTATGGTCGTTCCGAAGGAAAACAGAGGAGTTTATCGTCTATAGGAACTCATCTCGAATAGAAGGTCTGACACCCCCCGCGGTTAACGGGCCGAGGGGGTGCAGGCGTGCAAGGCACAGGCGCACGATAGTTCGTTCCGGGAATCGGTCCGGGCGATCCTCGTCCGCAAAAGTTCAGCCCGATGAACGGTCCGGCGGCTCCGTTGTAATAAGAGGTCCCGGCGGTGATCCTCTGCTGCGGCGCAGGGTTCTCGAACCGTATGCCGGAGAAGCCCGCGTAGCCGTCGGAACCCGGTGCGGGATAGACCGCGATGCTCTGCACGGTCTGTCCGACGTCGTTCTGTCCGGAAGAGTAGAACGGTATCCTGTTCTGCGCTTGCGGAGCGGGCTTCGTCGCCGGGCACCGCCGGCTCTTGTGCGCGGGCGTCTTGGAAGGATGGCCGTGCTTCCTATGAGCGGGTTCGTGCCTGTGGTCGCAGCGATTGCCTTCCGAGACCTCGACGTAGATTTTGCCGCTGACAGAGCCCCCCGCCTCGATGCGGTAGGACCCTCCTTTCGAGGAATCGTACGAGCACGCTGTCAGGACGCTCATGGTGCCTATGGCGCCTGCGAGAGCCAAGACACGGACCTTCTCTTCCAACGTACCGTTCATGGTATCGATGAACAACGAACTGGAGTATATAAATTTTTACTTTTTTGTCATTAAATAGTGAGTATGTCGTGGTCTTCAGAGTTCCAGGTTCTCGTCGGGAACGCTGATCGGATAGCTCGCAATCGGCATCTGGTCGATCCAATAAGTCTTCCCCGCCTTGATCCCGGGCGGGAGGTGGACCTTGTTGTAGATGAACAGGTAGCCCTTGAACTCCGTCTTCAGCTTCTTCAGCATGGCGTCGTCGTACCGGTTGTCGGGGAACATGAAGATGACGTCGTACTGCGAGAAGTCCTCGGAATAGTAGTTCTTGCAGTTCAGGAGCGCGCGACCGGTCGCGGAAGACTCCTTCGCCGGATTCGGCCGTAATCGTTCAGGCTCAGTTCGTTTGTGGTCGACATTCCGTTCACGTATGGGTTCTCCCGGAGTCAGTGCGGTTCGTCCTCGTTCGTTCAGTCCCAGTTCCTCAAAGATCTCATTTCCGACGTCGACCAATTCTTTATTCCCCTCGACGCCGACCGCATCAGTGAACAAGGAAGCGATCGCCACGACGCGGCCGTCGCCGCAGCCGAGGTCGACGAGCTTCTTGAAACGTTCCAGCCGGATGCGGCTGAAGAAGTCGTACGCGTCGTTCATGTTCGTCGTGCCCCAGAAGCCGAACTCGGTCGAATGCATCGGCAGCTTCCCGTGACGCAGTCCCTCCCGGTCGAGCGCGTCGTACGCATCTTTGATCCGCTTGAAGAGCGCGAGGCGCTCGGAGGGTTCCATTTGCAACACCGCGACCGCCACCGCCCTCAGGGCGAGCGATGCTGCCGAGGGGGAGCCAGCGCGGAGGGGGTTGGCCCCTTCGGGGTGGCGCCGCGCACTCGAAGAACGCTGCGGAGAGCGAGCAGGCCGTGGTGGTCGCGAAGCACGTCATATTTTTAAAATAAGTACTTACCCTATAACCATGGATCACGATTTCGACCGGCAGAAGGCGACATACCTGAAAAAGCTGTCGTCGGACGCGAAGGACCGGTCGAAGAAGGGCGACGTGGACGTGCAGATACTGCCGCTGCTCGACGCGATCAACGGCCATCCTGATTATTATACAACGTCGTCGTGCGCCGGCCGTATCGACTTGTTCGTCGAGCCCGCTTCCGGGAAGAAGCACGAGGGCGAGTGGCTCTTCGTCAGCCATGATGCAGTCGTTTTCAAGGATCTGGAAAAAATAATTACGGGCAGGTTACCTACGAACACCACATGGTTCCGGATGGAAGGGGCCATACTCCACGTCTGCTGCAGGGACATGGACGTTGCCGAGACCTTTCTTCGGCTGTGCAAGGAGACCGGATGGAAACACTCCGGCATCATGAGCTCCGGTTCGAGCACGACGGGACGGATCATCATCGAGTCGACGACCTCGGAACGGATGGACGTCCCGGTCGCGAAGGATGACGAGCTCTTCGTGCCGGAGAAGTTCGTCGGGTTCCTCGTCAAGGAGGCGAACGAGAAGCTCCTCAGGACGAGAGAGAAGATGAATCGGCTCGAGAAGGCCGTTAAGAGCATTTCTTAGTCTCGTGCGTCACGGAGCATCTATTCTCCCTCCGGTCCGAAGTCTTGACGGGCACTCACGATAACGGCTCACGCCGTGTTCGCGCCCGGCACGAATCCGAGGCGGCGCACCGAGAGGGAAGAAAGAACGCAGAGAAAGACGGGGCGAATCTCTAATACCACGATTGGTAGACGCGGTAGGTGTACGGCCAGTAGCTGTAGTAGTACGGCCGGTAGTACGTCGGGTAGGTGCCGTAGCCGCGGTAGTAGTAGCCGGGGTACGCGTAGCCGCCGTAGCCGTAGTTGTAATAATTGTAGTTGTAATAATTGTAGTTGTAATAATTGTAGTTGTAATAATTGTAGTTGTAGCTGTAATAGCCGTACGTCGGGTAGAGGTAGCGGGTGTAGCCGTAGTACGCGGTCGGCACGTTGTAATAGCTCCAGCCGCCTGGGCCGTAGGCGTAGTAAGCATGGCCGTCATAGGCAGGGTAGCCGCCCGCGCCGTAGTAGTAGCCGTACGGGTAGTAGACGTACGCGGACGCCGCGCCGATCGTGGCGAGGAGCATCGCAGCAGCTATCGCGACGAGACCGAGTGTCTTCAGTGAAGCATTCATTTTTCACCACAAAGTAGTAATTTATAATATATAAAGTTTACGGTTATCGACGAGAAGACATATTTAAATAAAAAAGGGAGAAAAAAGAAGAAGAGGAAGAAGAAAGAAAAAAAACAAGAGAAGAAACAGAGAGAAGAGAACGAAGAAGGAAAAGAGAGAAGAAACAGGACGGAAAAGGCCTTCACTTGTTGACGTTGAAGATTGAGCCGAGGTCAACGCCGAATTTCTTGGCGAGATTCTCGCGCGGCTTCTCGGGAGCAGGCTCTTCGGCGCGCTCGTGCGCAGCAGGCTCCGCGTCGGGCCTTTTGGCAGGCGCGGCGGCCGAGGGGTCGGCCTTGGGCGGCTCGGTGGACTCCTCGTCGTTCCCGCCCCCGAGCTCCTCGTCGCCAGGCTCGGCCTCGTGCTCGGCCTCCTCGCCGAGAGTCACATATTCGGAACCGTCCTCTGGCGAAGGAACGGACTCGTCCGCGGCGGCAACGAACTCCTCCTCCGCCTCCTGTCCCGGCGCGCCGGGCGCATCCTCCTCGAGCTCGAGGAGCGGCTCGTCCGCGTTCTCGGCGGCGGACGCCTCGCTTTCCGGTGCGGGCGTCAGCTCGATGAAATCATCGTCTTCAGCGGGCTCCTCGTCGGCGGAAGCGGATGAGACTGGCGAAGGAGAAGGAGTGGGCACGGCGGCGTGCGGCGCGACCGGCGACTCCTCGGCCGCTTCCGAGACGAGCATGTCCGGCTTCAGATCGACGAAGTCCGCGGCGGACAGCTCTTCGCCGCGGGGCGCGACCGCCTTCGCGTTGCCGCCGTTGCGCGGCGTCTCGTAATGCGTCTGGATTTCGACGGGACGCGGGTTCGCCGCCCGTTCGCGCAGCCGCTGCGCGTTCTCCTTCAGGGCGGAGAGGTCAGCATACTCGCTCCGCGGCTGCCCTTCCACCTGATGGAGGAACCCCTTCGAGGCGAGCGGAATCTCGCGCTGGCCAGAGACACCGGAGGGAGGGTAATGCGTCGCGCCGCCCCTCTGTTCCTCGAACCGTTGCTGTACCTTCCGTTCGGTGTCCACCATGGACTCGGCCATCTGGCGGGCGGAGGCCATCGTCATGACGAGGCCTCTCCGGAACAGGTTCTCAGCGAGCAGCCGGACGCGGGTCTCGCGGCTTTCAGCCCCTTTCAGGCGATCGTTCATCTCGTTGAAGCTCATGGTACCACCTATCGACAGGAATGCGGGAAGAGGCAGACGCGATGCTTTTTATAACTTCCGTCCGGCAGGGCTCATTCCCAGATCTCGAGATGGGACCCCTTAGCGTCCTTGCCGTGCTTCCCCTTGCCTTTCTCGTGCTTCAGGTCGCGCTCGCCGACCAAGGCGATCCCGATGACGAGGGAGACGAGGTAGAGGAGGAACGGCAGCCAGAAGAGCAGGTAGAACGGGAAGAGCGTCATCTCCACGAACATCATGGCGATGCTGGAGAAGAGCGAGATCTTCAGGCTGTCCGTGTAGGCGAGATGCAGGCGGAAGAGGCGCGCGATGAGGAGCGCGAGCAGGCTGAAGAAGACGATGAGCGCGAGGTACTGGATCAGGAGGAAGACGCCGGCCCAGAAGGCGAGCGCCGGCAGGAAGAAGAGACCGAGGAGGAGGTACGCGCCGCCGGAGAACGCCTTCGCGTCGGTGAGCTCGCTCCACGGCCTGCTCTCGTTCCCGAAGAAGTACCACTGCTTCCACGAGACGCCTTCCTTGGTGAGGAGGACGACGGCCTTGCCGATGGAGGCGTTCTCACGGAGGTCGACGACGATGAGCGGCTTCGCGAGGAGCGTCACCGGCGCGCTCGCGGAGAAGTTGCCGCCGAGGCTCAGTTCGTCGAAGGAGCCGACCGCCTGCTGGAGCTTCGACGCCTGGATGAACATGCCTGGGATGAAAAGGACCGCCATGAGGAGGAAGAGGAGGAGGAAGGAGAAGAGGAACTGGCCGAAAGCGGCAGGGAGCGAGAGCTGCTCGCAGAGGTCAGGATACTTGTCCGGGTTGAGCGTCTTGAGGAAGAGCCCGAGACGGCGCTTGAGCGTCATGGCGCTGCACCGGCGATACGAGTATTTAAGGTTAATGGCACGCAAAAAAATAAAAATTAATTTTTAATTACTAAATAATAGTTAAAATATGAAGTTTTATAAATCAAGAAGGTATAGCTAAAAAGATGAGTAAGATACTTCACAGTTTCGAGACAGATGATGGGGTCGTCGAACTCGTCAGACGCCAGTTCTTGAGCGAAGACCGGGAGCGGACCGACACGGACAAAGGAAGGGGATTGATGATACGATACCATTCCTCGCAGAAGAAAGGACTTGAAGGCACCGCGGAACGCGCAAGCTGGTATCTCACAGACGAACAGATGACGTCCATCCTTGCAGGCATCACAAGAAAAGAAGACTTCGACTTTGTCAAGAAGACGCTCGACCCCGTCGTCAAGCCGGAAGCGGCAACAGACGCGTACCGGACAATCATCAACTATTACGCGGCTAGAAAATAAGATAGATGCGATCATGCTCCTCTTCCAGGACCGTCTTGACCGCGAACAGCTTCCTGACGAGCCGGTCGATATCCGCCAGTTTTGAGCTCTTCTTCAGCACCGAGAACGCGAACTTGCGCTTGCCGACGCGCTTCATCTCGCGCAGCCCGTCCTCGAGACCCGTGAAGTTGTGGATCGCGGTGAGGGAAACGACGACGTCGAACTCGCCGTCGTCGAAGATGGCGAGGTCCTCCGCCCGGACGTGGACGATCTTCGCCTGCCGCGCAGGGGTGGCCTGCGCGATCATCGCCGCGCTCGGCTCGGCTCCCGTCACGTTCTTCGTCGGCCAGTAATCGAAGCTGAACCCGGTGCCGCAGCCGACGTCGAGCAAGGACTCGTCCTTCGAAACAGGGAAATGCTCGAGGATGAGCAGGATCTTCTTGACCTGTTCCTCCTTGTGGAGCTCGTCGTATCCCTCGGCGATGGCCGCGTAGTAGTCGGTCTCGCGCCGATTCTGGCATTCAGGGGAACGCTCTTCCATGACGTTTGAGGGAGAAAAAGCCGCTTATAATGATTCGTATACTATGATTCCGAGCGAGACTCACAACCCGAGGTTCTTGAGGATGAGGCGCTTGTCGAAGGGCTTGAGGTCGCCATACGCCTGGCCGACGCCGAGGTAGAGGATCGGCTTCTTCGTCACGTAGCTGACGCTGAGGGCCGCGCCGCCCTTCTCGTCCACGTCCGCCTTGCTCAGGACGAGTGCGTCGATGCCGACGAGGCGATCGAACTCTTTCGCCTGCTCGACGCAATCGTTCCCGGTGATGGATTCGCCGATGAAGATCTTGAGGTCGGGCTTCGCGACCCGCACCACTTTCTGGAGCTCCGCCATCAGGTTGGTGTTGCTGTGCAATCGTCCGGCCGTGTCGATCATGACGACGTCGATGCCTTTCGCCTTCGCGTGCTCGATCGCGTCGAAGGCCACGGCCGCCGGATCGGCGCCGTAGCCCTGCGAGATGAGCTTGACGCCGAGCTTGTCCGCATGCTCCTTGAGCTGGTCGATCGCGGCTGCGCGGAACGTGTCGCTCGCGGCCATGACGACCGAGAGGCCTTCGTTCTGGAAGAGGTTCGCCACCTTCGCGAGCGTCGTCGTCTTCCCGCTGCCGTTGACGCCGATGAAGGCGATGATGTATGGCCGCCTCTTCGAGGACTTGATGCGTTCGACGAGGTCGAATCCCTTGATGTCGAGCACCTCCTCGACGCTCTTCTTCAGGGTGAGGAGGATCAGGTCCTCGACGCCGAGCCGCGACACCTTGCCGCTGGTCAGCTCCTTCTTGAGGTCATCCTTCAGCTTCTCAATCACCTCGACCGCGACGTTGTTCTCGAGCAACGTGACTTCGAGCTCCCAGAAGAGCGTCTCGAACTTCTCCTCGCTCAGCGTCTTCTTGGTGAACGTCTCCTTCAAGCGGGAGAAGAAGCCGCGCCTCTCGGGCTCCTCGACGACGGGCTCGGCGACAGGGACGGTCCTCTCGGGGGCTCTCTTGACGACGATTTCCTCGACGTGGACGGGCTTCGCCTGCGGCGCAGTCTTTCCGGGAATGACCTTCTCCTCGGGGGCGGGTCTTGCTTCGGGAACGGGCTTCTTCTCGAGAACAGGGACTGATTTGAGAGGGACCGTTTTCTTCCCGGGAACGACGGATTTTGTTTCAGGAGTGTGAGCGGGTTTCTTCTCAGGAACAGCAGCCGGTCTCTCAGGGGCGCGGGGCGGTTTTTCAGGGAGCGATCTCCGCTCGGGAATCTTCCGAGGAACAGACGCGGGTTTCTTCTCGACGGCAGGAGCGGGCTTCTCGGGCGCCTTCTCGACGGGCTTCTGGACGAGCTTCTCGACGACGGCTTCCCTCTTCGGCTCGTCCTTCTTCCCGAAGAGGCTGGAGAGGAAGCCCTTCTTCCCGGCTTTCTCCTCGCGTTCGTGCTCCGCCCGCTCCTTCGGCAGTTCGGGAAGCTCCTCGACCGGCTCTTCCGTCGCGGCGAGGAACGTCTTCTCTTCCGCGAGCGCTTCCTGGACCGCGTCCTGGTCGTCGACCTTCTCCTCGACGACTTCGGCTTCCGCTTCCTTCGAGAACTTAGAGACCGCTTCCTTCAGCTTCTTCTTGAGGAACCCGAACACTCACGCACCCCGCTTCTTCCTCGCCGCTTCTTTCGGAGCGGTCTCTGATGCTTGTTCGTCCTTCGCTTCCTGTTCCATCGCCGCCTCGATGGCGCGCAAGCGGTTGGTGAGCGAGCCGTAGTCCGTGTTCGCGCGGTCGCGCAGCAGCTCCAGGTCGGCGCGCTGCTTCCCGAGGAGTTCCTTCGCTTCTTCGACGCTCTTCTCGACGACGACGGAGCCGCCGACGTTCATCCGGACGGAAGCGGCGTCGTTGAGGCTCGCATCCACGAAGATGCCGTTCGCGATGGGCGCGAAGATCCTGCTGCCCTTCGTGAGCCTGGAGAGGCTGTCGAGGGCCTCGATGACCGCCGCGATCTCGGCGATGCCCTGGGTCGTCTGCTCGACATACTCCTGGACACGACGGAGCTGCTCCATGAGGCCGCGGTACTCCAGGTAGAGCTGCTGCGCCCGGCCATCGTCCATCTTCACGCCCCCCGCCCCTTCTTCTCGAGGTAGCCGAGGCTCTGCTCGATGTGCACGATCTCCGGGCCGCCGCTCTGGCTGCTGACGACGAAGCCGTGGTCGTTGGCGAGGACGCCGGCGCGGACATACGGGCTGCCGAGGCCGACGGACGCCGCTTCCAGCGAACCGAGGCCGAGGACCTCCTTGACCGTGGCGATCTCCTCTTCCGAGGCGTCGCGGTGGATCACGCCCTTCTCCCCGTTGAGGACGAGGCATGCGCCGGGCGTGTCGAGCCCCGCGATGCGGAGCTTCTTCACCGGCACCTTAAGGAGCTTCTCCAGGCGTTTCAGCTCCGCGGCCGTGAAGTCGGGGCTGGCGATGCACCCCTGGTCGTTCGCGACGAGGTTGTTGCCGAGGCAGGTGAGCCCGGTCTCGAAGACGTGGACCGGCAGGCAGAGCCGCTTCAGGAGGTCGATCTCCTGGTGGAAGGCGATGCCGGGGACGAGGAGCGCGTGGCTGTTGCCAGCGAGGAAGACGCCCGGCATGGGCGTGCCCGCGATGGTGAGATGTTGGACCTCTGCGCCGAGCGCCGCAGCTATCTCGTCCTGCTCCTCCTTGTGGAGCCGTTCGCCGAGGAGGCAGAGCCGCTTCCCGTTAGCCATGGCGCAGTATCCGGCGAGGCCGACGTTCGGGTTGCCGTTGAAGATGGTGGTGAGGACGGGCATGCTGTATCACTCTCATCGTCGCAGAACTAGGGGGTGTTTTTAAAGGTTTACTTCGGGACGGGGGACTTGACGCCGCTGCTGCCGCGGAGAAATCGTTCTCCCTACGGTCCGAGACCTGGTCGGGCGCTCACGATTATGGCGCTGCGGCGCCATGTTCGCGCCCGGACATCGTTCCAAGGCGGCAGCAGTGATGGCGTCGAGGTCTCGGCGATGTTAAGAACGATGTTAAGAAGAAAGGAAAGAACGAAGAGAACGGGCTCACTTCGCGGCAATCTCTGCTTCCTTGAAGGTGGCGTCCTTCTGGAGGAGGGCGATGCCGAAGTTGGTGAACGGCAGGTCCTGGAGGACGTCGACCTTGCGCTGGAAATCGAGGTGGAGGAGCGGGATGAAGGTGAAGACCTTGTCCTCCTTCTCCTGGCTCGGCACGAGATCCTCGAAGGTGAGCATCGGCGCGCCTTTCTTCTTGTAGTGCTTGTTCACCTGGTCGTAGACGCTCTTGATGATCATGCCCATGTCGACGTGGCCTGTCGGGAGCTTCGCCTCCTTGATCATGCGGGGCGCGACCCTGACGCGCTTCGCGTCCACCTCGAGCGCCTTCTCCAAGGCTTCGATGAGGTCGTAGACGGAGACCTTCCGCTTGCGCGGCTGCGGCGTCCGGGGGACGAGGCGCGGCTTCCCGGATGAGCTGGAAAGATCGGGGAGGAGCGCGCCATCCGGCGGCAGCTCATCGAAGAGCTCGACCGGCTCGTCCATGCTGCTGATCAGGCTGTCCAGCGCGACGATGTCCTCGTCGACGAGCTTGTTCGTCTTCATCTTGAGGAGGATTGCGCTCGCGAGGACGATCTTGCCGCTGATCCGGAAGTCGAGCTTCTTCAGCGTCTTGAGCATCTCCAGGAACTTGTGCGCGATCAGGGAGATGTCGATGTCCCACGGGTCCATCTCCTCCGCCTCGATGAGGCCGAAGATGATCTGCTTCCAGGTGAGCTCGTCGTTCTCGAAAAGTATCCTGAAGACCTGCTCCTGTGTCGTCTTGCGCTGCTTCTGCGCGAGAATCGCCTGCGCCATGTCTTGCCTCGGTGGTCTGATAGCAGTTACCGGTATACCTTTCCGTATATCCGTATATAAATGTTTCGATGTCTATCCGAATAGGAACGAACCCCTTTTTATGGTTTGCGTCTGAACGTCCGGTGACCAGAAGGGCCGATCAAAGACGGAGAATCATGAACCACTATCTTAATGATCGTCAATCTTAACGTTAAAGGGGACACAAAAAGAGGTAAAAAAAGGAACGCTCATGACTGAGGAGAACCACGAAGAGGAGAGGATACGCGAACTAGTCGAGACATGCATCGACTTGGCGGTCAACTCACGGGAATCCTCACGGGAATCAGTCTACCGCGAGGAGGGAATCGACGGGGAATTCGACGACTTTCCCGGATGGGAATACAGACGGGACGGGTTGAGCGCCAGAGCGATATTCCTCACAAGCTTTCCGGACAACATGTTCGTGACGGTCCTTGATGAAGAGAGGGGAATGCCTCTCTTCCGAGCGTATGAGCTCGACAATCTTCGAGAGAAAGAGGTGCGGGTCGAAGAGGAGCGCTACGGCGATTGGGGGGAAAAGATAGTTGCGTGGCGCGAAGGCGCGCTACCGCCAGGAGATGTTCGAGTGGTATCGCCGACGGAAAATAACGCAGCCGATTCTGCCGTTCGAGCCAAGAGGGAAAGCCGCGCAGAGCGTTCCGCCGTTCGAAGAGGTCAAGCTTTAAAAGAAGACCGTCCCTCTTCCTCGTCCTTCGGGCCCGTGGTCTAGTGGCTATGACGTCGCCTTTACACGGCGGATGCCGTCGGTTCGAGTCCGGCCGGGCCCATTGTCGGAGAGCTTTATGCTCTCCTCCAGGGGACCCTCCCGGACTCGAGAGACGGCACCGAGGGCCCCGCCCGAGGATGCCGTCGGTTCGAGTCCGGCCGGGCCCATGTTCCTGGAGCTTCACGCTCCATGTCGGAGGGACCCCCGCCGCACGCTCGAAGCGGCGACGGGGAGCGCGAAGCTCGGCCGTGTCGTCGCTTCGAGGTTCTGCGGAGCGGATCCCGGGAGCGATGCGCGGCGGCGCGGCCATATCCGGGCCAGGCCCTGTTTATCTCCCATTCTCGGCCGTGCCGTCCCGTCCTGCTCGCGAATAGCGCGGGGCTCTCGCCGTTTCGTTGAAGCCCCGTAGGGGACATGGTCACTTCGCTCCCGGGTTCCTCGTATGACTCGGAACCAACCCCCTCAACTCTTTCGCCGTGCCGATCGTCTCGCTCGCCCGTAAGGACGGGGACGGCACTCCTTCCAGGCGGGGAAAGGGTTTATCATTCCCCAAAGGTCCAAAAAGTTTAAAAACGTCCCTGAGGGCGGAAGGATGGATGACGAGTTACCTGTACGGCATCTTCACCATCGCGAACCTCTGCATCGCGTTCTTCATCTCCATCTACGCCTATCTCTTCCTGGCCAAGACGAAGAAGCACCGGGAGCGGAGGCCGTGGGACTTCCTCTTCGTGAGCAGCGTCCTCTTCTTCGCATTCGAGATCATCAGCCTAGCGGTCTATTTCGGGGTCGGCGCAAGCATAGTGACCGTCGATATGGTGATCGTCAGCAAGATCTTCGAGTTCCTCTACAGCGGTTTCGTGCTCCTCGCGTTCATCAGCCAGCACGACCTGATCCTGCGGAGCCACCTCATCCTCATCTCCCGCAAGGAGGATGAGAAGAGGCTCAAGGTCGCGATCGAGACGACGAAGAAGGACGAGAAGTGAAACGGGGAGCGATGAAAACCATATTTCTACTACGTTCGAGTGATAATAAAAAAAATTTATAAATGATGAGCAGGTTCTGGAGAGTATGACCCTTTACCGCATAAGATTGGACGATGCCGCACGTGCCCGACCCCCGGCCCTTCCCGGCGCGGAGCCGCTCGAGAGGACCGCCACGGAAGAGTCCGGAAGACGGAGGGAGAGGGTCATCGCGAGCAACATCGATTATCTCAGGCTCTGTCCCGCGATCCATGAAGCGATGAAGGCCGCGCACAGCCATGAAAGCATCTCCATCGTCGGCAGGAACGGAGAGTTCACCCGTTACGATATCTCGGTCGGGAGCGGCGCGTCCGGTGGAGAGAGGATCGGCCCCGCCATCCTCGCGAACGACCTTGGTTACAGCGACGAACAGGCAGGACTCCTCTTGAAAGTGATGAGCCGAGTCCAATGCGGACATCCTCGGCCGATCCCGGCGCTCATGCTCATCCCTGCGGAGACAGGAAAGGGACTGGCGTACACGCCATTCCTCGATTATAAGACTGTCTGAAAGAAGGACATTTCTATGACTGACATCCAGAACATCTAGAAGAACATCTAGGAAGTCTCACCGAAGGCGCGTCGTCCTGCGGAGAGCGTGAGCATCTCCCGCATTCTTCAATCCACGGACCGCTTCCCTGTCGCAAAGTTTTTAAACGAAACGCTGACCACGTCCAGCCATGGCAAGCAGGAGGGAGCGGCAGCAGCGCCGGCTCGAGGGGTGGAAAGAGAAGCAGCAGGCGCCGTCGCCCGTCGTCGTCCAGCCGGAACACCACAGCAAGCATCGGCCGAAGGGGTTCCTGCACGGCATCTACCACGACCACTACAAGCTGCTCCTCATCATCTCGTTCGTCATCCTCGCTCTCGCGATCATCCAGATAGGGGTGCAGACCGTGACGACCGGCGATTTCCTGAACAAGGGCGTCTCGCTCAAGGGCGGTCTGACTCTCACCATCCCGGTCAACGGCGAGCAGGTGACGCCGGACCAAGTCCAGTCGCTCCTCTCCAAGAAATACCCTCAGAACGACATCCTCGTGCAGGGCGTCTCCGAGCTGGGCACGCTCAAGGCAATCACCATCCAGGTGGCCTCCGACTCGACGGATAAGACGACGGTCCAGGACCTCCAGAGCAGCATCATCGCGAGCGTCGCGACCCTCATCCCCGAGGCGCCCCAGCAGTACTCGGCGGAGGTCGTCGGCCCGTCATTGGGAGCGGCGTTCTTCCAGCAGACCTTCAAGGCAGTCATCATCGCGTTCCTCCTCATGGGGATGGTCCTCTTCTTCTATTTCGGCCAGGGCGGCTGGTGGATCAAGACGATCGTCGCCGTGCTGAGCGTCGCGGCCAGCTTCCTCATCTTCCAGGCGGCAGGCATCGGCGCCGTCGCCGCGGCGATCGTCCTCGGCCTCGGCCTCGCGTGGCTCTTCAGCAGGTACAGTCCGCCGAGCGGCATGGTCATCCTCTGCGCGTTCAGCGACATCGTCGGCACGCTCGCAGTGGTCAACCTGCTCGGCATCAAGGTCAGCACGGCCGGCGTCGCCGCGTTCCTCATGCTCATCGGCTACAGCGTCGACACTGACATCCTGCTCAGCACCCGCGTCCTGAAACACAAGCACGGCACCGTCTACGAGCGGGTCATCTCTTCCCTCAAGACGGGCGTGACGATGAGCATCTCCTCGGCGGCCGCGGCGCTGATCGGCCTGCTCGTCAGCCAGGCCCCGACCATCAGGGAGATCATGCTCATCATCTTCATCGGCCTGACGCTCGACATCATCTTCACCTGGATCCAGAACGTCGGCCTGCTCCGATGGTACATCGAGAAGCGGATGGCGACGACGGAGGATCTCGGCTGAGGCCGGGACGAGGCACCGGGGGCGGTAGCGGCACCATGAAGCTCAAGCGGATCTTCACCAACACCAGGATCATCCTGCTCATCATCTTCCTCGTCCTCGCTGTCTGGGCGATCAGCCCGCACCCGTGGAACGAGGGGGCGGCCATCCGGTCGGTGGCGAAAGGCAGCGCCGCGGAGGCGGCCGGCATCCCCGCGCCGCTCTCGAAGATCCAGCCGGTGCAGCGCGAACGCATCATCTCGGTCAACAACCAGCCGGTCACGGATGCAAACAGCTACTACGATGCGATCAACGCCATCATGGCGCTCGGCCCAAACCGCACTTTCACAGTGCAGACGAACCAGAACATCTACAGCCTCACGACGAAGCCGGAGATCGTGAACGTCACGCTCAACGAGACGGAGACGGTCAACGTCACCGAGCAGGTCTTCAACGAGACGCTCAACGAGACGGTCAACGTCACCGAGCAGGTGACGAGGAACAAGACCCTGCAGAAGGTCGTCGGCGTCCAGGACATCGGCCTGAGCGTCTACGACGCGCCGAAGACCAACCTGCGCGAAGGCCTCGACCTCTCGGGCGGCACGCGCGTCATCCTCCAGCCGGAGCATCCGATCAGCTCGGCGGACCTCGATCTCGTCATCTCGAACATCAAGGAACGGCTCAACGTCTTCGGCCTGAGCGATGTCACGGTGCAGCCGGCGCAGGACCTGAGCGGCACGAACTACATCATCGTCGAGATCGCGGGCGCGACGCAGGACGAGGTGGAGAGCCTCCTCGCAAACCAGGGCGAATTCCAGGCGAGGATAGGGAACGACACGATCTTCAACGGCGGCGACAAGGACATCACCTACGTCTGCCGTTCCGCGGACTGCGCAGGCATCGATCCGACGGCGGGCTGCGGCGCCTCCACGGGCGGTTACACGTGCCGCTTCCGCTTCTCCATCAGTCTCAGCCCCTCGGCGGCGCAGCGCCAGGCGGACGCGACCAAGGCCCTCGACGTCGTCTTCAACCAGGGCGGCAGCTACCTCAGCCAGCCGATCGACCTCTACCTCGACGGACAGTTCGTCGACTCGCTCCAGATCGCAGCCGACCTCAAAGGACGAGCGCTGACCGACATCCAGATCAGCGGCTCAGGCATCGGGAAGACGCAGCAGGAGGCGACGCAGGACGCGCTCGCGAACATGAAGAAGCTCCAGACCGTGCTAATCACGGGCAGCCTGCCGGTCAAGCTGGACATCGTCAAGACCGACTCGATCAGCCCGCTCCTCGGCCAGCAGTTCGTGGACAACTCGATCTTCGTCGGCCTCCTCGTCATCCTGACGGTGGTGCTGGTCGTCTTCATCCGCTACCACGACCTGCGGATCAGCGTCCCGATGGTCGTCACCATGCTCTCGGAAGTGCTTCTCATCCTCGGTTTCGCCGCCGCGACGGGGTGGAATCTCGACCTCGCGGCGATCGCGGCCATCATCGCCTCCATCGGCACCGGCGTCGACGACCAGATCGTCATCGCGGACGAGACGCTCCACGGCGGAGAGGAAGGCGACGGCGCTCGCTCGTGGAAGGACCGGATCGGGAGGGCGTTCTTCATCATCATGGCCGCGTACGTCGCGACCCTGGCGGCGATGGTGCCGCTCTGGTTCGCAGGCGCTGGAACGCTCCGCGGCTTCGCGGTCGTCACGATCGTCGGCGTCTCGTTCGGCGTGCTGCTCGCGCGGCCCGCGTACGCGGCGATGCTCCAGATCCTGATCCGGAAAGAGGATGATGAGTAGAGCCGGGAGAGTAAACCTTAAAAACGGCGCGCGAACACTCTTTCCCCAACGGGCCCATGGTCGAGCGTTCCGCTCTCCCGGGACCCAAACGAGTTCGGGCCCTTAGTCTAGTGGCTATGACGTCGCCTCGACATGGCGAAGGTCGCCGGTTCGAGTCCGGCAGGGCCCATCTCAGCCTTTTTACGAAAAAGGCTGGCCGAAAAGGCGGTGGTCCACGTGGTTCCCGACCTCGTCTATGGCGAAGTTTCGCGCTCTGCGCTCAAACCCCCCATACCCCGTTCATCTCCCAGTCGCCGGTTCGAGGCTCTGCGGAGCAGAACTCAGGAATGACGCGAAGCGACTATATCCTGCAAGGTCCACTTCTTCTTTTTCCCAGCCATTTTCTCCGTCGCGCCGTCCCGTCCTGCTCGCATCCCGCCGAGGTTCTCGAAGACGCTGCGTCCCCGGAGAGGGCGACGCGCCGCGACGCGTCCGCTCTTCTCTCTGAAGGATGTTCGCCCGTAAGACTCGCGTTCGCAGAACGCGAGGATCAGGAGCCGTAGCGACTGAGGACGGGGACGGCACCCCCGAGGATTCGCTGCAGTATGGCCGCATGGGAGCGATACTTTTAAATAGCGAGAAAGGGGAGGGAGGGAAAAAGAGGCTGGCCATGCCCATCGCGACGAAGAGGATCGGTGAGAGTGTCTCCGGGCCGAAGGTCTCCATCCGGTTCAAAGGACCGTTCGACTACACGTACCTCGCACGGACCATCCAACGATGGTTCGAGCAGCGCAGGTTCAAGTTCATGGAGTCGCGGATCAAGGACACGGGGAAGAAGATGAAGGTGGACATGGAGGCGAGCAGGGACATCGACGAGTTCTACGCCGAGAGCTACACCGTGAAGATGGAGATGTGGGAGCTGAGCAGCCAAGAGATCATCGTGAACGGCGAGCCGCGGAAGATCCTCAACGGCCTCGTCCAGATCGACGTCTCCGGCAGCGTCAAGACCGACCGGGCGAAGTTCTTCGACAAGAAGAAGGGGAAACTGTACGAGCTTCTCGGCAAGATCCTGATTGACGTCCGTTGGCGGGAGATCGAGGCGAAGTACATCGACGTGATGGAGTACCGCACCCAGGACATCCAGACCGCGATCAAGGAGTGCCTCAACATGACGACGAAGGAGAACGCGCCGTGGTGAACCGATGACCGAGATCAAGTACCTGGTGGACGGCAAGGAGGTCCAGTACGAAGGCCTCTTCGACATGACTGGGCTCTTCAAGACGATCGATGAGTTCTTCCGGGAGCGGGGCTACGACCGGCTGGAGACGAGGAACTACGAGGAGGTCTACGAGACCGGGCGGCAGATCACGATCGAGCTGATGCCGTACAAGAAGCCGAACGACTACCTGAAGATGCAGATCAGGATCTACGCGTTCTTCAAGAACCTCAAGGAGCGCGTCGTCGAGGTGGACGGCGTGAAGCGGAAGCTGATGCACGGCCGCGCCGAGCTCTGGTTCGACGCGAACCTGATGACTGATTTCGAGCAGCGCTGGGAGAACCGAGTCCTCCTCTACTTCATGCGGACCATCACGGACAAGTTCATCAAGCGGAGCCAGACCCATCTCGCAGAGGAGCTCACGATCAGGGACTGCTGGGACTGCGTCGACTTGGTGAAGAGCTATCTCAACATGCACCGGTACAGCTTCGCCCCGGGCAGCGGCCTTTCGCAGTACATCAGCCAATGAGGCTGGCGCGAGGGAGAGCGTTCGCGCTGGCGCGCGGGTCACCGGCTCCTCGTCAATCGCTGTCTTCTCCTCTGCACCGACGTTCCCCGAAGGGGCCGACCCCCCCGGTCTCTTCGCTTCGCCCTTCGTTAGGCTCGGCCTTCGGCCGGTGACCTTCACGCTCTCCTCGTTGACGGACGTTCCCGGCCAACAACCTTTTTAAATCTCCTCAGGTTTTCTCCGATCATGGCGAAAGACGAGAAACAGGCAGGGAAGGGCAGTCAGCAGAACCCCGCGCTCCGACCGCAGGCCGAGGACACCAAGGGCATCACCGTCAAGAAGGCGGAGGATATGCCGGAATGGTACACGCAGGCGTGCCTCAAGGCGCAGGTCGCGGACTACAGCCCGGTGAAGGGCTGCATGGTGATCCGGCCGCTCGGCTACGCGCTATGGCAGTCTATCCAAGACAAGTTCAACGGGATGCTGAAGGAGGACAAGGTGCAGAACGCCTACTTCCCCCTGTTCATCCCCGAATCGTTCTTCGCAAGAGAAGCGGAGCACGCCGAAGGCTTCAAGCCCGAGGTGGCGTGGGTCCAGAACAAGGATGACAGCGAGGGGAAGGAACGGTTCGCGATCCGCCCCACGTCGGAGACGATCATGTATGACAGCTACGGCCGATGGATCCGCTCATGGCGCGATCTCCCCTTGAGAATCAACCAGTGGTGCAACATCGTCCGGTGGGAGGTGCAGGACGTCAAGCTCTTCCTCCGGAGCAGGGAGTTCCTGTGGCAGGAAGGCCACTGCGTCTACGAGACCGCGGACGAGTGCCACCGCGAGACGCTCCATTACCTCGAGCGCTATCGCCAGGTCGCGGAGGAGTTGCTCGCCGTCCCGGTCATCCTCGGCCAGAAGACGGAGCGGGAGAAGTTCGCGGGCGCAATCCGCACGTATTCGATGGAATCCCTGATGCCGGACGGGAAGGCGCTCCAGATGGGCACGTCCCACGACCTGAGCCAGGGGTTCGCGAAGGCGTTCTCCATCCGCTTCCAAGGAAGGACCGGAGAGGAGCAGCTGCCGTGGCAGAACTCGTGGGGCATCTCGACGCGGATGGTCGGCGCCCTGATCCTGACGCACGGTGACGACAAGGGGCTCGTGCTCCCGCCGCGGATCGCGCCGAACAAAGTCGCGGTCGTACCGATTATCTTCGAGAAGGAGAAGGAAGCGATCATCAAAGAGACGGAGAAGCTCGGACCGCTCCTCAAGGAGTTCGACCCCCTCGTCGACACGCGGGACGAGTACACCTCGGGGTGGAAGTTCAATCAGTATGAGCTGCAGGGCATCCCGCTCCGGGTCGAGCTCGGTCCGAAGGACATCGCCAAGGGCCAGGCGGTCGTCGTCCGTCGCGACACCGGCGCGAAGGAGTTCGTCCCGCTCGAGAGGCTCCGTCAGAGAGTCGGAGAACTCCTCGAGGAGATCCAGAAGAATCTCTATACGAAGGCGAAAGAACGGATCGAAAACGATATCGTCGTCGTGCATGATTTCGCGGCGTTCGAGCAGGCGATCCAGGCGCGGAAGATGGTCTTCGCAGGCCATTGCGGCGAGAAGGATTGCGAGTTCGTCATCAAGGAGAAGACCGCGGCGACTGCGAGGAACATCCCTCTCGACGCGATCCAGCACGAGGTCCATCAGTCGAAGGAGGAGTCCAAGCGCTCCGCCGTTCCGGCGAAGGGCGCGAAGTGCGTCCACTGCTCCAAACCGGCGAAGTACAACGCGTATTTCGCGCGGGCGTACTGAAGACGGACGTACTGAAGATCGACGCCTTCCCCCATGCCCCGATAGGCGCGGAGTCCCAGGGACTTCTCGCGAGGCCCGGTTCTGGATGGAGGCCGATTTTAGCAGAGCGTCCGCCGTACCGCATTCCGCATCTTCCGACGCGCATCAGGTCTCCGAACGAGGTCTCCGAACGCTTCATCATTAGCCTTTACGCAATACTCGTCCCCCGCATTCGGCTCCCAATGCTCCATCGCCCAGATACGATCTTTCCCGTCGGCGTTCATGAGAGCGGCTGCAGCCTCCCCGTCGCTTGCTTTGAGAATGGGAGCCGTTCCCGCCGTTCTTCCCTGCAACGGTCGCTTCCCTGTCGGAGAGGATGAGGGGGATACCCGTCGTCGTAGGACCTGATCTCAATCTCATACGCGGAAGAGAATGGCTTCTCCTTAAATGCGTTCTTTCATGAACGATGACGAGAGGGGATACCGAGCTATCCTCGCACACGTCCGCGGATACCCTCGACGATAGCGGGCATCGAGTCATAGATATAATCGACGACGTAAGACGCGTATTCTCGTATCTTTTCCTCATCCTCCGGGGCGCCGAGGGAGCGGATGCCGGAGTCGTGCTCTTCGAAGTCGAGCACCCCTTCGCTCTTCCCGTAGGCGACCTCGTTGAAGAGCGGGGCGTCGACGCCGAACGCCTCGTTCAGGCGCGCCTGGTGATCGAGGTTCATCGCGATGACCAGGTCGTTCCTCTCGAGCAATTCCTGATTGATCCCCTTATACCGGTGATGCGCCGCCTCGATGCCGTGATACGCCAGCCGCTCGACGGTTTCCCTCCGGGGCTGCTGAGGTATCGGCGCGATACCGGCAGAATCCGCCTCGATGTCCCTGATGCCGTTCCGCGCAAGATAGTCCTTGAGACATTTCTCGGCAGTCATGCTCCGGAAGACGTTGCCCGTGCAGACGAAGAGGACGCGGATCATGGATGAGAAGGGAAAGAGACGGGTAGAAAAAGCTTTCGCAGTCATTCACCAGATGACATCATCGTCGCCGAGGAGGGTTTATCCGCCCCGCGGTCAGGAATATCGGGATATTGCGAAAAACGCCCCGCACGCGCACGGTACGAAGCACCGGCGCGCCGAAAGCCCGGGCTTCCGAATCAGGCGTTTTTCTGATTATGTTCCGAGGCGGCAACGGTGCTGACGTCGATCAGGACACATCACTTCAGCGCGGCGAGGTGGATGTCGTCGTAGAGTTCGCGGATGGTGGTGTAGAGCACCTGTTTCTCCGACGGGGAGAGATCCTCCTTGTTGAACGCGTCCCGTATCCGGTTGTAGAGGTCGCGCGCCTCCTTGAGGTCGCCGCTGTCGAGCGAGGCCTGCGCCCGGTCGATCATCGAGTATATCTTCAGGTTCCTGATCGCGCCCGCGGCCGGCACCTCCGGCATGTCGGGTTCGCCGCTCTTGATGGACTGGAGCCTGCGGCCGAGATAGCCGCCGAGCCCTTCGCTCTCGAGGCGCTGCTCCTGCTCCACGAGGTGACGCTCCGCCTCGCTGACATAGGTCGCGATCTTCCGCCGCTCCTGGAGTTTCTCCTCGGCCTTCGCCTCGGCATCCTCGGCCTTCCGGATCCGGTCGGCGGCCTTCTTCTCCTCGGCGGCGAGCCGGGCGAGCGTCGCCTTCTCTTTCGCGGCGAGCGCCTTCTGGTCGCGTTCCAGGTCGTTCCTGAGCATCTTGTAGTCCTGGAGGTCGCGCTTGAGCTGCGCCTCCTGGCGCGTGAGCTCCTGCTCCCGCTTGTTGAGCGCGTCCTTCTCGTTCTTGATCGAGGTCTCCTGGCGCGCTTGCGTGGCGAGCTTGGCGTTGACGCTCTTCAGGTCGGTCTTGAGCTTCTCGCTGTCCGCGCCGAGTTTCGTCCGCTCGTCGGCGAGCGTCGCGCGTCCCTGGGCGAGGTCGTCGAGCTGCGACTGGATGGCGGCGCCTTGCGCGATGAGGGCTTTGGCCGCGGCCTTCTCCTGCTCGAGACGCATCCGCTCGGTCTCGTTCGCCGCCATCGCGCGCGCCTGTTCCTCCTTGAGCGTCTTCTCGACGCTCTTGAGCGACTCCTGTTTCGCGGCGAGACGCGCCTCGCGGTCGGCCACGCGCTTCTCGAGCGCCTTGGACTGGCGCGCGTAGTCGGCCTTCGCCTTCTCCGCCTCCTTCAGCCTGCGCTTCAGGTCGGCGCGCGCCTCCTTGAGGCGCAGGTCGAGCTCATGGGCGATCTGCGTGCCCACCTTGTCGTTGAGGAGCCGTTTCTGCTCGGCGAGCTCATCGCTCTTCTGCGCGAGCGCCGATTGGAGCTGGGCGATCCTGCCGTCGATGTCCTTGACGCGGTCGATGCGTTCAGCGCGCGCCTTGAGCGCCGCCCGGAGGAACTTGTCGCTCTGGCGGAACCGCTTGTCCGCGGCGCGGCCGTGGGCCTTGAGCACCTTGACGAGGTCCTTGCGCGACGTCGCCGCGGCGAGTTCGTCCGCGAGCGCGTCGTCGCGGAAGACGCCCCTGATCCAGTTCGCGAAATCGTTCTTGCGCTCGTTCACATGGTGGAAGAAGACATCCGCATCAATCACGTCGAGCGCCTGGAGGAGCTCGCCGATCGTCTTGAGCGGCTGGCCGTTCTTGAGGATGAACTCCCGCCCTTCGGGTGCGGGCTTCTCGTGCGGATGGTCCTTGTCCGGCAGCTCGTCCTTCTGGGCGATGAGCCGCGTGATCTCCTGATGGATCTGCTCGTGCTCGTCATGGAGGCCCGCGAGATGCTCGTCCGCGATGGGCGCGACCTCTTCCGGCGTGACCGGAGGGGCGGGTTCCTCGGGCGCTTCCTCATGCTCTGCTTCAGGCTCATGTTCCGGCCCGTCGATGAGGATGTCCGGCTCGAGGGCTTGTTCGACTAGGGCCGGTCCCGTCTCTCTTTCGGCGGCATCCGCACGGTCGGCTGCACCGTAGACATGCTCTGCACCGTAGACATGCTCGTCTGTCCAGAAGGAGGCGTCTGGCGCGGACGTCGGGACGAGTATTGCGTAAAGGCTAATGATGAAGCGTTCGGAGACCTCGTTCGGAGACCTGATGCGCGTCGGAAGATG
>DAHXMN010000050.1 GCA_027371725.1 Candidatus Woesearchaeota archaeon
GAGGATGTTGATCAGCTGCGTCACGTAGATGCGGTACGCGGTGGAGGATTCGGTGAACGCGGAGGCGACCGCGGAGAGGGAGTCGAGCGCGACCCGGTCCGGGTGGAAGCCCGCGGGGAGGATGTCGAGCACCTTCTCGATGTCGATGAGGAGCTCGCCGCGCGCGTGGGCGAGGAGCGCCTCCACCATGCGCGACACCTTGAACGGGTCCTGGCGCTGGATGAAGAGGTTGCCTTCCGCGATGTACTTCCGCGGGTCGAAGCCGTACTCCTCCATGTGCTCGATGAGCCGGTCCTCGGACTCCTCGAAGGTGAGGAAGAGGCACTTCTCGCCGTTCTTCGCCGCGTTGCCGAGCATCTGGATCGTGAAGGTGGTCTTGCCGCTGCCCGGGCCGCCGGAGACGAGGATCGTCGAGCCGGCGGGGATGCCCTCGGGGATCATCGAGTCGAAGCCCGGCACGCCGGTCTTGAGGCGGTCGCGCCGCTCGACGGCGACCTCTTCCAGCTGCTGCTCGACGGCGATGTAGGGGCTGGAGTAGTCGATGAGGCTGAGGAGCTCGAGGATCTGGCGCACCGGCATCGTCGCGAGGTCGATCTCGACGCCGTTCGCCGTGCGGCGGCCGCTCGTCGCCTGCTGCGCCGCTTTCTTCTTCGCGATCCGTTCGGCGATCTGCGCGGTGAGGAGGGCCGCTTTCGCCGCGCTCTCTGAGGGAGGAGCGGACGGAGGAGCCGTCAGGGGAGCGGACGAGAGAGCGGACGAGAGGACGGGCAAGGGAGCTGCGGCCATGGCCGGAGGCATGACCCGCGCGGCCGTCCCGGTGGCGGCTTCGGCGCTCGTGCCGGTGACGGCGGCAGCGGCGGCGCTGACCGTGACGCCAGCTGGTTCGTCGGGAACGACGTGCGGTTTCGGAGGAGGGGGCGCGGACGCAGGCGCCGGTGCGGACGCCGTCGGACCTACGTGGGTGGGCGTGAAGAGCACGTGCGTGCGGATCGGCGGTGCGGCTGTCGGGGCTGCCGGTTCAGGCGGGACAGGCGAAGCGACGGGGGATTCCTGCGCAGGCGGAGCGGGCGAAGGGAGCGGAACGGATGGGGTTGCGGCTTCCTTCGTCTTCGTCTGTTCGGTCTCCGTCGCGGGTTTCGGCACGATCTGCCCCTTGAGCTCGTTCATCCGCTCCTGGAGCTCGGCGAGGAATGAGCGTCGGTCGGCCAGCGGGGAGAGACGCTCGGCGAGCGCGTCGTCATGCACGTTCGACAGGACCCAGCGAGCGTACGGGTTCTCGCCCTTCGACAACGACGAGGACCACGCAGCGTCGTCCAGCTGCGAGACGCGACGGGCGAGGACTCCCAAGTACATCGCCTGCCGGGCCGCCGTCAAGGGCTTGGCCGCTTGTGCCATTCCGCTGTTCTTCGTCTCTGCCATCTCTCTTTCCATCTATTCTTGTCCTGTCCGTCCTTCGGTTGTCCTTCTTTCCGTTGTCCTTCTTTCCGTCACTCCGTTCTCTTCCTTCATTATTCCTTCATTCATGCGAGCGATGCCATGATGTTCCAGAACGCCTCGTGGTTCCGGAGGATGATTGTCTTCGAGAGGTCCAGCCGCTTCGCTGCGCGTTCGAACGCGGAGAGTTCCATCACGGCGACGTCAATCCCTTTGGAAGGAGGGAGGTCGCGCTTCGCCCCGGGCTCTGCCGCGTCGACGACGACGGTGAGTGTGGAGCCGCTGAGATAGGCGAGACGGACGCCGGGCTGCGTCAGCCCGTCAGCATACTCCGTGAGGAGCTGCCGCCGGCGCTGTTCTGCCTTGGCGAGGAACTGGCGCTTGCGCCTCACCGAGATGAGAAGGAGGAGGCCGCGGGTCTCCTCGTTGCGGTAGTCGAGCGAGCAGAGGAGCGCGCTCCCAACCGCCTTCTTGCGGAGGATGCCCGCGTCGGCCATCTCGTGGAAGTGGTTGTTGGTGAATGCGTAGGACTTGCCGAGGAGCTTCGCCGCCTGGTTGATGGTGAGCTCTCTATTGAGCTCCTCGGAGAAGAGGCCGACGATTGAGAGCTGGTCGGTAATCATCAGTCATCGCTGCTTGTTATCGCGTGTCGTTGTTATCGCGTGTCGTTGTTATCGCGTGTCGTTGTTATCGCGTGTCGTGCGCCGGTCGGGTTTCCTTGTCGCAAACAATTATCGTTTTTTCGATAATACTAAATGAAAATAAATTTATTATATTTTTAAAAAATAGTTTGTTATCGTTTTATAGATAACAGTATTTAAATATTTTCCCGAAAAAAGAAAAAAAACGGGCGAACGAAGAGAAGAGTGGGAGGAAGGGAAAGAAAAGGTGAGGGAGGGAGATAGCCGGGACCAGCCAGTCTTGCAAAAATTTATATAGACTAGCGAATGGTTACAAACACCGCAATATGGATTATCACCAGATTTCCGGCAGCGACGACGCGGAAAACGTTTCCGGCCAGCGGCGGGCGAGCCCGAGCGCTGACGAGGCGATCGCGATGGGAGTCAAGGTGCTGATTGTGGACGATTCCTTGTTCATGCGCACGATGATCAAGAACGTCATCCTCTCCACTGACTCGCAGGTCGTCGGCGAGGCGGGGAGCGGCGAGGAGGCGATCCAACTCTACGGCCGGCTGCGACCGAACCTCGTCTTCCTCGACATCATCATGCCCGGCATCGGCGGCATCGAGACGCTGAAGGAAATCAAGGCGATGAACAATGCGGCGACCGTCGTTATGTGCACCTCCCTCGGCCAGGACCGGATTATCGCGGAAGCAGTCGCAGCAGGCGCGTCCGACTTCATCACGAAGCCGTTCAACAAGGACGAGATCATCTCCGTCGTGCGCAAGATTGGCGGATAGAGTGAACGGTTCTCGGGGACGTTCTCCCAGAAGCACGCCATCTTCTCAGGTTCTTCCTATTCCGCAGGCCACAAAGGTTTATAAAAGGACAGTACGTGGGCAAGGACGGAAAGATGAGTGAGAAACCTGAACTCTCGGACTTTGAACTCGACGCGCTGCGCGAGACCGCGAATATCGGGACCGGCAGCGCCTCCATCGCGCTCTCCGCCCTCGTCGGACAGAAGGTGACGATCGACGTCCCCAAGACGAGCGTCGTCCCCGTCCGTCAGGTCGGCGACCGGATCTCGCGCGCGGACGAGCCGGTCATCGGCATCTACAGCAGCCTCCAGAAGGGGATGAGCGGCAACATCCTCTTCGTCCTGCCGCAGACCTCGGCCTTCGCGCTCATGGGGCAGCTGAAGAACCGCGACGAAGGGATCGCCCACCTCGGCAAGGAGGAGATGGAACTGCTGAAGAAGCTCGGCTCCGTCGTCTGCTCAGCCTACCTCGCGGGCCTGGCGAAGCTCTTCGAGCAGCGGATCGAATTCCGCACCCCGAACATCGTCTCCACCGTCGGCAGCTCCATCGTCGATTTCATGCTCGTCCAGATCGCGGACGACGAGGAAGTCCTGCTGATAAGCGTCGCGTTCAACACCGAGACGCCGCGGATCGACGGGACGTTCACGCTCCTCTTCACGCTCTCCACGCTCGCCCCGCTCCTCGAGAAGCTGCGCCGCAAGATGGGGATGGCGTGAGAAGAACGTATGAGGACAGCAAGATGGAAATCGACCTGAAGAGCGACCTCAAGACGAACCGGCTCATCCTCACCGTCATCCCGACACAGGAATACGCGGAGAGCGTCGCGGGGATGGTGCGCGACCTCAACGCCAGCTACAACCGGGTCATCTACGTCAGCCTGAACAAGCTGATCAACCCGCTACGCCGCGAGCTCCAGGACCGCTCGGTCGACCTCGGCAAGTTCTTCTTCGTCGACGGTGTGACGAAGACCGCGATCCCGAACCCGCCGGAGATGCAGAACTGCATCTACGTCCCGTCGCCGGACGACATGACGAAGCTGAGCATCGCGATCACCAAGGTGCTCCAGACTTTCGACCCGGACTGCCTCTTCTTCGAGAGCCTCTCCACGCTCCTCATCTACGAGGACCCGATGATCGTGACGCAGTTCGTCCACTCGCTCATCAACAAGGTGAACGCGTACGGCATCCGTGCGGTCTTCACCTGCCTCGACGGGGAGAAGGAGCGCGAGCTGATCCGCGCCCTCGCCCTGACGATGGACAAGGTGATCGAGCCGCCGAAGTAGGACGGACGTGCTCGGGCAACCAGGGGCGGTTCTTGCATCGTCGTCAGCATCATCGCCGCCTTGGCACGATTGACGGGCGCGAACATGGGCGAGCGAAGCGAGGCCATAATCGTGAGCGCCCGACGATTGTCTCGACCGGAGGGAGAGCAACTAGGCCGCGGCGATGATGCCGGAAAGAAGAGCTCTTGAGGTTCAGTGTTTCTCGTGATTGACCGGCTGTCCGTCCTCGTCGGCGACGGCAGGCTTCTCGCCCCCTCCAGTGGTGCCGTGCCCCTGCGCACTGCGGCCTTTCCCGTTCCGCGCTGCCTTCTGCGCATCGTCCGCCTCGCGGAGGAGCTGGAGCTTGTTCAGCTCGGCCAGCCGGCGGGTGTAGAGCTGCATCGTCTTCGCGTAGACGTTCTTCTCCACGCCGTTCTCGACGAAGTAGCGCTGCTGCAGGCCCGCGATTAGGTCGAGGAGCTCCTTCCGCTGGCGTTTCAGCTCCTCGAGCGTCGCCTGGCGGCGGAAGAGGCGCGTCTCCGCGTTCCGGAGCGAGATCCGCTCCTCCTGGATGGCGGCGAGCCGCTCGCGGTACGCGGCGGAGCGCGTGTTGTAGGCCCGGGCGCTGACGTTCTTCTCGGCGAAGAACCGCGTCTGGAGATCGGCGATCATGGAGCCGAGAGTGCGTTCCTCCTCGTCGAGCGCCGCGAGGCGGGCGAGGCGCCTCTGTTCGCCGAGCCGGAGGTAGGCGACCGCTCCCGCAACGAGCGATCCGATCAGGAAGAGGAGGAGCGCCCACCAGTACGCGGCGAGGAACGCCGCGAGGCGTCGCCCGAGCCGGCTCTCCTCGGCCTGGACCTGGAACGAGTATGCCTCTTCCGCCTTGTCCATGCTGGTCGCGGCGTTCTCGAAGTCGCCCTTGCTGAAGAGGTCCGTAGCGAGGCCGAGGAGGCGCGAGACCGAGGACAGGTCGTATCCTTTCGCCGTGCCGGCGCCGATCTCCGAGGTGAGGTTGGCGATCCGCGCGTCGAGGCCGAAGGCGATCTCCTTCGTCGCGTTGATCTTCGCGACGAGGTCCGTCACGCCCGTGTAGTCGAGTTG
>DAHXMN010000051.1 GCA_027371725.1 Candidatus Woesearchaeota archaeon
ATCATTCTTCCCCTTTTCGCTTTTCCCCTCTCTTTCCACCATATTTAAAAAGATTCTTGTTGCCCTGCTCACCCTCAAAGGGTCCATGGTTCCGAGTCATACGAGGAACTCCGGCCCGAACGCCTTTGGGCCCATAGCTCAGTTTGGATAGAGCGACAGCCTTCTATCCCCGGAACCGGCTCCTCGGAGCCCCGGTTCCGCCGAAGCAAGCTGTAGGTCGGGGGTTCAAATCCTCCTGGGCCCGTAGCGGAGCGGAGGGACCAGAGGACAGGAGCAGCAGCGACTGATCCTCCCGGACCCGTGAGCGGAGCGAACAGGGCCGGGAGCTCGGAACGAGAGTGACGTTGCTCCCGGGCCCGTGAACTTTTTTCAATAATAATCATTAAAAACGGTTCTGGGTTCCGTCAGGAGACAGCGCGGGCGTAGCCAAGCAGTAAGGCAACTGGCTGCAGACCAGTCATTCCCGAGTGCAATTCTCGGCGCCCGCTTTGGCACGCATCGTCGTCAAGCTCGACCGCACGAAGAAGGAGCGGGACAACGGCCAGGGCGAATACTTCGCAGATGAGCAGCGCGATTTCCACACCGAGTTCGGCATCGTCCCGAAAGCGGCGCTGAAGGCGTGCGGCGTCCACGCCGTCGGGAGGACGAAGGTCTTGATCTATCCTGCGGCGTTCTCCGACCAGTATGCCCGCCTTCAGCGAGGGGTGCAGATCATCACCCCCAAGGATCTCGGTCTCATCATCACCGAGACCGGAATGGACAACGGCTCCGTCGTCCTCGACATCGGTTTCGGCTCGGGCGCGGTCACCGCCTACCTCTCCAGGATCGTCAAGAAGGTCTACGCGTACGACGTCGTCGAGCGGAACATCGCGCTCGGCCTGCGCAACCTCGAGGAGCTCGGCACGCCGAAACGGTACGAGGTGAAGAAGGGCGACGCGTACGACGAGAAGAGCATCGGCCAGGAGAATGAGATCGACGTCTTCGTCCTCGACGTGCCCGAGCCGTGGAAAGCTTTGGCTGTCGCGGAGAAATCCTTGAAGTCCGGCGGGTGGCTCGTCGCGTACACGCCGTGCATCACGCAAGCCAACCAGCTCGCGGACAGCCTCGGCGACGGTTTCCATCTCGTCAAGTGCGTCGAGCTCATCGAGCGCGAGTGGAAGGTCGAGGGGAAAGCGGTACGGCCCGTCACGAAGGATTTCAGCCACACCGCGTTCCTCTCGTTCGTCCGGAAGGTCGCCTGAAGAACGAGAAATAGTATTACTTCTGAGTGGTTAAAAAAGAAAAATATATAAATGGAGCGTTTTCCAAGGCGTGCTATGGCAACCGCGCAGACAGAACTGACGGCGCTTGTCGACGCAGTCCCTATCGCGACCGGACCGATCGAGAAGGCACAGTTCTTCCATGAATGGCTGCTTCACCTGCCGGAGCAGGAACGCAAGATGATGCTCCGGGACATGATAACCATGTTCGAGCTTAATCTCCTGCAGGGAATCCGCAGCAGGCCCGATGGCCTCTTCGGCGATCCCGAACGGATGTCTCAGTCATTCCTCGGTTACGCCCTGTCCGCTCGTGTCCTTTATTCCGTAGACCGCCAATCCATCATCGAGCTCTATCGCCAAGGCGACGAATTCGTCACGAAACGTCTCCCTGATTTCTGCAAACGCGCTATCGACGGCTACCCTTATAAGACCTACATATGAGGCGCGATGCCCCGATTGCGAGCAGGCTGAACGCCCCGATCGCCAGCAGCACCTGCATCGCGAAGCCTTCGAAGAACGCTTCCGGGAAGAGCGTGATGAGCGCGCTGTCCGCCGGGAACATCCAGTCGCCCTGCGGGAAGAGAACGCGGTGGAACGCCGTCCAGAACGAGCCGAAATCGAAGAATGAGGCGCATGCGAGCAGGAGGACGATCACGAGCGCCGCGATCCCGCCGGCGAGGAGCGAGTTCCTGACGAATCTCTTGTATCCGTCTCTCGCTTCGTCTTTCTTCCCTCTTCTTCCTTCCGTTCTCTCCCTTCCCGCTGTTTTTTTAGTATTACTACGTATAATATTTTTAGTAGTGCCGACTATGATTATTATTTCTATCACCAATACGACAACGATGATGAGGAATGCGGCGGTGAATGCGTCGATGACGCGTCGCACGTCCGTCATGTGCGTCCGCTCCGCCGCCGTCAGGAACGAGAGGTCCTCCGTCCGGTGGCCGAGGTACGCGTAGATCGCCGCCATCCTGCCCTGCTGCGCCGCGTCGAGCTGCGCCAGCCGTCCGCCGTAGACGCTCCGCGGCCCGTGGTCGGCGTAGACGCTGAAGAACCCCGCGAGGAGGAGGAACGCCGCGAGCAGCAGTGCGTTGATGGCGGCGAGCGGTCTCCTCATCCCTTCCCCTTTCCGTCCTCCTCCTTAAAAGCGTTCTCATGATACGCATTCTCAGGACAGGCGATCGGACTATATGATTACTTCTAAGTAGTATCTTTAGAAAGGTTTAAATATGACCCGTTTCTCCAGAGACTATGGCACCAGACGCGTGCGCACCGGAGAGCTCGTTCCTTCGACGGATACTCCGGGACGAGCACGGCCCCCTGCTCCTCAAGGCGTACCTCTCGGACGATCCTCATTTCGCGCCCTGCACCATCCAGGCGGCGCTCGACCGCCACCTCGACGGCGGCAGCAACTACCGGATTGCCGGCATCCTGACGCTCAACGATTGCGGCAAGGTCCCCGCCTACGTCGATGGCAAGCGGGAGCAGGGCGTTTTCGTCGTCTCCCAATTCCGTCTCCGGAGCGATCCCGAAATCGCCTATGGCCGTCCCGGCTTTCTCCGCGCCCTCGGCGGCGACCCGGACAGGATCTTCCCCGCCACCTATGCGCCGCTCCCTCTCCTGGAGCGTGAACTCGCCCTCGCGACGTTCTGGTCTCCCTTCACGATGCCGGAGCTCTTCGCCCTCGAGGACGCGCTCGCGTCCGAGACGCTCCGGGAGCTACCGCTCGAGAACGTCCGCAACGACCCTTTCCACGGAGTGCGACGTTGCAAGGAAGAGGACTTCACCGCGTTCTCGAAGAAGGGCATCTTCGCGCCCTACATGGTCGTCACGGAAGACGGGGAAGAGCGCCACGGTTATCTCCGTTCACGCAGAGGGGAGATGGGCGGCTTCGTCGCGCTCGAGGGACGCTCGTTGGTCGAGGCGGAGGAGTACGAAGAGAGCCCCCGCCTTTCCAATCCCCTCGATATCGACTATGATCACCGGCAGGTGAAGCTTGGCGGGAAACGCGTCTGCTTCTTCCAGCCGAAGAGAAAGGTCTCGGGTTTTCCCTCGTGCCTCGTGGAGAGTCACCCTGCGTAGTACAGCTTCCCCGCCGCCTTCTGCTCGCGGTCCTTGACGCTGCCCGCCTTGTTCGCCCGCGGCCTGTTATTCTCCTCGTCGCGGCGGAACGTGACGCCCAATTCTTCCAGGAAGCGGTTCATGCCGTCCTGCATGCTGAACGGGCCGCGCGCCTTCCCCTTCTTTCCCGGCTCGCCTTCGAAGACGATGAGCTGCTCGCTCAGGTAATCGACGAAAAGGAGGTCGTGGTCGACGACCAGACAGGCCTTCCCTTTCGCCTCCATCATCTCGCGGATGATCCGCGCCATCCGCAACCGTTGCTCCACGTCGAGATAGGCCGCCGGCTCGTCCAGCAGGAAGAGGTCGGCATCGGCGGCCAACGACTTGGCGATGATGACCCGCTGCAACTGCCCGCCGGAGAGTTCGCCCAGTTTCTTCTCGAAGAGCGGCTGGAGATCGAGCGGCCGGACGAGCTGGCTGTCGTATTTGAGGGCGTCGACGAGGAACTCGCCAGCCTTCTTCTCCGGGTCGAACCCTTCCGTCTCCTCGAGGTACTGCGGCTTGTAGCTGACCCTGATGCTGCCGCGCGCGGTCGTCCCCTGGAGGCTTGCGAGCTCCCGGACGAAGCTCGTCTTCCCGATGCCATTCTCGCCGAGGATGCCGATGATGTCGTGCTTCCGGATGATGCCCGGCTCGGCTTCCAGCGTGAAGCCGCCCAGCCTCTTCTCCATGGCGGGCCATTCCGCGAGGACCTCGTCCTTCGATCCCTTCTTCTCGAAGGCGTGCTTCGGGAACGCGATGGCGTGGTCGCGGAACCTGACGTTCTCCTCCTTGAGGTAGCCGTCCAGGTAGACGTTGATGCCCGCCTTCGTCGCCTTCGGTTGGCTCACGATGCCGTACGCGTCCTCCTGGCCATAGAGGATGTGGCAGAGCTCGCTCATATAGTCGAGGATGATGAGGTCGTGGTCGACGAGCATCACAGCGGTCTGCGGGTCCGCTCTCGTCTGGATGAACTGCGCCGTCCTGATGCGCTGCTTGATGTCGAGGTAGTTCGTCGGCTCGTCCAGGAAGAGGACGTTCGCCTTCTTGACGGTGGTGGCCGCGACCGCGACCCGCTGCAGTTCGCCGCCGCTCAGCACCGAGATGTCGCGGCCAAGCAGGTGCGTCAGCTCGAGGAGGCTGAGGACGCGCTCGTACTCCTCATCGCTCCGCTCGTTCGTCTTCTCGAGGAGCTCTTTGACGGTGCCTTTGTACGCCTTCGCGATCTGCTCGACCTGCTGCGGCTTGTACGCCAGCCGGATCCTGTTGTCGCGGAGCCGTTCGAAGTAGCCCTGCGCCTCGTTCCCCTTGAAGTGCCGGATGAGGTCCTGGATCGTGGCGCCTCGCGCCGCCACAGCCTGCTCGCTCTTCGTCGCGCTTCCCCGCTGGCGCGGGTCCTCCCCGGATGGGGCGACCCCCTCCGCGCTCGCTTCTTTCTTCGCTGCACCGCTCGCCCCTCGGGCGGTGGCGGCGCTCGTCTCCTCTCCCGTCCTGCCGAGGTTCGCTTGCAGCTGGCCTGCCAGTATCTTGACCGCGGTCGTTTTCCCGATGCCGTTGCGGCCGAGGATGCCGACCACCTTGCCGAAGATCGGCACGGGCAGGCGGAAGATGACGAATCCGTTCTTCCCGTACCTGTGCACGGGCTGCTCGTCGAGCTGTTCGGGCAGCTTGATCAGCTTGAGCGCTTGGAACGGGCACTTGTTGACCGCGATCCGGTCCATGTCGCTGACCAATGATTCGTTCACGCCGATCTTCCCGTCCACGTCCTTGTAGAATGCCTCCTTGCCGGCGCGGTTGCTCGGGCTGACGCGGGCGCAGAGGTAGCCGCCGCA
>DAHXMN010000052.1 GCA_027371725.1 Candidatus Woesearchaeota archaeon
ATCAGCCGGTCTTCCGGCTCCATGCCGACATGCGGCAGGAGGTACTTGTCCAGGATCTCGGCCATCCGTTCGAGCCGGATCTCCCGGGTCTGGCTGATGCCGATCTTCTTGGAGATGTAGTCGAGCGCCTCCTCCTCGTTCTTGATGTCGGCGAAGTCATAGAGATTGATGATCACCTCGCTGTTCTCGTCGAGGCCGATCATCCGCATGATATCCTCGTCCTTGGTGAGGCCGAGCGCCTTCACAACCGGGATGAGGGGGATCCGCTTGACGCGCGTGAAGCTGAGGTAGAAGAGGCCGTCCTTCAGCTTCTCGAACTCGTGCGGGATCCGGTACGAGCCCTGCTCGCTGAAGATCTTGCCCGAGTAGGCCGAGATGCCCGTCGAGTTCTGCTCGACGATGAAGCGGTTCGAGGCGAGGTCCTCGATGTCGATGAGCGCCTTCTCGGTGCCGTTGATGATGAAATACCCTCCGGGGTCGTCGGGGTCCTCGCCCTGGCTGACGAGCTCGTCGCGGGACAGCCCGTTCAGGTGGCAATTCTTCGACTTGAGCATGATGGGAAGGCTCCCTATCTGGGTCTTGAACGACTCACGCTGCACGCCGTTGATGTGCGCGCTCACCTCGAGGTAGACGGGCGCCGCGTAGCTGAGCTTGCGCATCCGCGCCTCGACGGGGTAGACCGCACGCGTGCTGCCGTCCGCTTCCGTAATCTCGGGCTTCGACACCCAGATCTTGTCGAGCCGGATCTTGAACTCATCCACGTTGCTCGGGATGATCGTCGGCTCGATGATCTTGTTCTCCTCGAGGATGGCCTGGAGCTCGCGCTCGATGAAACGGTTGAAGCTCTCGATGTTCGCGTTGTTCAGGCCGTTCTCCTCGAAATACTTCCTGATGAGGATCCGCGCGCTCTGCGTCGCGCGCTCCACAGCGTCGTTCTTACTCATCCACAACACCCCTGTAGAAGACGGTCTCGCCCGCCGTATAGCTCTTCCGCGTCAACATGAAGGTGCTGATTGGGGATATGCTCTACAACTTCCAGCGCATCGTGAAGCGCGGCAAGTTCCCCTCGATCAGGGTCATCATCCGGGAGAAGCTGCTCACGCAGAAGGTGTACAGCAGCATGGCGACCGGGAACTGGGTCGGCGGCCGCACGGGCGTCTGCCAGCGCATGGAGCGGCTCAACTTCCTCCAGGCGCTCAGCCACCTCCAGCGCGTCGTCTCCCCGCTGAGCAGCAGCCAGGAGAACTTCGAGGCGCGCACGCTGCACGCGACGCACATGGGCCGGCTCTGTCCATCGGAGACGCCGGAGGGCACGAACATCGGCCTGCGCAAGAACCTCGCGCTCCTCTGCAGGCCGAGCCAGGCCGTCGACGAGGACATGATCCTCCGCGAGGCGAAGCGCCTCGGGCTCAGCATGGCGAAATGATGCTGTACGGGACGATGTACTGGACGAAGCGATGATGTGTACAAGAACGATACGAGTGATGCTCGAGAGATGATGCATTCGACAGGTGATATTCATGACTGACGTGTTCATGCGGGCGAAGTTCATCGGCACGGTCAAGAACGGCGCCGAGTACCGGAAACAGCTCATCGAGGACCGGCGTGCCGGCAAGCTCCCCGAGCAGCTCAACATCCACTACGACGCGAAGCGCGACGAGCTCTTCCTCGAGACTTCTCCAGGGCGAGGGCTCCGCCCCGCGGTCGTCGTGCGCGACGGGAAGAGCGCGCTGACCGACCGCCACCTCGAGCAGCTCCGCAAGGGCGAGCTCGCCTGGGGCGACCTCGTCAAGCAGGGTGTCATCGATTACCTCGACGCGGCGGAGGAGGAGAACGCCTTCATCGCCCTCGACCCTGCCGATCTGACGCCGGAGCACACGCACCTCGAGGTGAGCAGCGTCGACCTCGTCGGCATCACCACCGGGCTGGTCCCGTTCGCGCACCACAACCAGGGCGCGCGTCTCATGCAGGGCTCGAAGAACCAGAAGCAGGCGATCGGGTTCTACGCCGCGAACTACTACGCGCGGCTCGATATGGACGCGAACATCCTCCACTACCCGCAGGAGCCGCTCGTCCACACGCTCATCAACGACATCATCGACACGGCGAAGCACCCCTTCGGCCAGAACGTCGTCGTCGCGATCATGTCCTACAAGGGCTACAACATGGAGGACGCCATCATCGTCAACAAGGCGAGCGTGGAGCGCGGCCTCGCGCGCAGCTCGTACTACCGCCCGGTCGCGGCCGAGGAGCTGCGCTACAGCGGCGGCCTCGTTGATGAGATCGCTGTCCCTGACAAGGACACCAAGGGCTACCGCACGGAGCACGACTACCGCCTGCTAGAGCCGGACGGCATCATCTACCCCGAGGCGCAGGTCGTCGAGGGCGATGTCATCATCGGCAAGACCAGCCCGCCGCGCTTCCTCAGCGCGATGGACGAGTACAACCTCGCGACGAACTACCGCCGCGAGTCCTCGATGAGCCTCAAGCACGGCGAGGAGGGCGTCGTCGACTTCGTCATGATGACGGAGAACGAGGAGGGGAACAAGCTCGTCCAGGTCCGGCTGCGCGACCAGCGCATCCCGATGATCGGCGACAAGTTCACCTCGCGTCACGGCCAGAAGGGCGTCATCTCGCTCATCGTGCCGGAGAACGACATGCCGTTCTCCGCCTCGGGCATCAAGCCGGACATCATCTTCAATCCCCACGGCATCCCCAGCAGGATGACGGTGAGCCACATGATCGAGCTCGTCGCGGGCAAGACCGGCGCGCTCGCCGGCAGGACGATCAACGGCACCATCTTCAACTCGGAGAAAGAGGCGGACATCCGCAAGGAGCTCCTCGGCCTAGGATTCCAGGAGAACGGCGTCGAGCTCCTCTACAACGGCGAGACCGGCGAACCGTTCATGAGCAGGATATTCGTCGGCAACCAATACTACCTGCGCCTGAAGCACATGGTGAAGAACAAGGTCCACTCCCGCGCGCGCGGCCCCATCCAGCTGCTCACCCGGCAGCCGACCGAGGGCAAGGCGAAGGAGGGCGGTCTCCGGCTCGGCGAGATGGAGAAGGACACTTTCGTCGCGCACGGCGCCAGCCTGCTCCTCAAGGAGCGGTTCGACAGCGACCGCGTCGTCGTCCCCGTCTGCGAGCAGTGCGGCCTCGTCGCCGTCTACGACGCGCGGCGCGACAAGCACCACTGCCCCGTCTGCGGCGAGAACGCCGAGGTGAGCCCGATCGAGATGAGCTACGCGTTCAAGCTGCTCCTCGACGAGCTGAAGAGCCTCACTGTCTACCCCCGGCTGAATCTGCAGGGCAAGTACTGAGGGTTGGAGCGCAACGACAGCTGAACATCCACAACCAAGGACTGGAGCGTGAAGAGCATGGAAATCCCCGTATCCAAGAACGTGAGCAGGATCGAGTTCTCCATCATGAGCCCGAAGTTCATCAAGGAGATGGCGGCCGCGAAGATCGTGACGCCCGAGCTGTACGACAAGGAGGGCTACCCCGTCGACGGCGGCCTCATGGACATCCGGCTCGGCGTCATCGATCCCGGGCTGCGATGCAAGACTTGCGGCTCCCGCCTCAAGGAATGCTCAGGTCATTTCGGCTACATCGAGCTTGCGCGCCCGGTGGTGCACATCGAGTTCGTCAAGCTCGTGCTCGACCTGCTCCGCTGCACCTGCCGGCAGTGCGGCGGCATCCTGATCCCGAAGCAGCAGGTCACGACGCACAAGGAGGAGCTCGACGTCATCGGCGAGACCCTCGGCTCGAACGACCGGCGAAACCGGATCGCGGAGATCGTCGCCGAGCTGCGGACGGTGAACAAGTGCCCGCACTGCGCCGCGAAGCAGAAGAAGGTGACGCTCGAGAAGCCGACCACGTTCCTCGAGGAGGAGAAGCGGGTCAGCCCGATCGAGCTCAGGACGCGGCTGGAGCGCGTCAACGACGAGGACCTCAAGATCTTCGGCATCAACCCGAAGACGATGCGGCCGGAGTGGGCGATCCTCACCCTGCTCCCCATTCCGCCCGTCACGATGCGCCCCTCGATCACCCTCGAGACGGGTGAACGCTCCGAGGACGACCTGACGCACAAGCTCGGCGACATCGTCCGGATCAACCAGCGCCTCTTCGAGAACATCAACGCCGGCGCCCCGGAGATCATCATCGAGGACCTGTGGGACCTGCTCCAGTACCACGTCACCACGTTCTTCGACAACGAGGTCAGCCAGCTCCCGCCGGCCCGTCACCGTTCGGGACAGCCGCTCAAGACGATCAGCTCGCGCATCAAGTCGAAGGAAGGCCGCATCCGGCACAACCTCGCCGGCAAGCGCACGAACTTCAGCGCGCGTACGGTCATCAGCCCGGACCCTGCGCTCGATATCAACGAGGTCGGCGTCCCGATGGTGATGGCGATGAAGCTCACCGTCCCCGAGCGCGTGACCGACTGGAACATGGAGTATCTCAAGGAGTTCGTCAAGCGCGGCCCCTCCTCCTACCCGGGCGCGAACTACATCATCCGGCCGGACGGCCGCAGGAAGCGCGTCACGGACGAGACGAAGGAGCAGCTCCTCGAGGAGATCGAGCCCGGCTTCATCGTCGAGCGCCACCTCCTCGACGGTGACGTCTCGCTCTTCAACCGGCAGCCCAGCCTCCATCGCATGTCGATGATGTGCCACAAGGTGCGCGTGCTGCCGGGCCTGACGCTGCGGCTCAATCCCGCGGTGTGCACGCCGTACAACGCGGACTTCGACGGCGACGAGATGAACCTCCACATCCCGCAGACGGAGGAGGCGCGCGCGGAAGCGCAGATCCTGATGCAGGTCCAGACCCAGATCGTCTCGCCGAGATACGGCCTGTCGATCATCGGCTGCAACCAGGACGCGATCTCCGGCAGCTACATCCTCACCAAGTACCTGACGCTGCCCCGGAACCACGCGATCGACCTGCTCGCCAGCGTCGGCATCGAGGATTTCTCCCGGCTGCCGAACAAGGAGACGCTGACCGGCCACGAGATCTTCAGCATGGTCCTGCCGGAAGACTTCACCTTCACCGCCAAGCCGAAGAGCGACAAGCCCGAGCACGTCGCCGCC
>DAHXMN010000053.1 GCA_027371725.1 Candidatus Woesearchaeota archaeon
GGGCCATCCCGAACGGAATAGACCTGCAAGGTTTCGACAACAGCCGCTGGAGAACGGTGAGACGCAGGTACAACCGGGAGGGAAAGCTGCTGCTCTTCACGGGGAGGATCGCCCACGAGAAGAACCTCCAATATCTGCTCGACTGTTTCGCGCTCGTGCACGAAGAGATGCCGAAGACAAAGCTGCTCATCGTCGGCGATGGGCCGCAGAGGGACGAACTCCGCGCGCACATCCGGAAGCTCTCGTTGGAAGATGCGGTCATCATGACGGGGAACGTGAGGCACGATCGGCTGATACGGTCGGGAATCTTCAAGGCGTGCGACGTCTTTGTCACGGCCTCGACGACGGAGACGCAATGCATAACGGTGCTGGAGGCGATGGCGAACGGATTGCCGTGCGTCGGCGTCAAAGAACGCGGCGTCGCAGAGGTCATCAAGGACCGGCAGACGGGGTTCCTGGTCGCGAACCACAACAAGAAGGCATTCGCGAGGATGGTGCTGAGGCTCTTGAAGGACGACGATCTCCGCGCCAGGATGGGGAAGAACGCTCTGAAGAATGTCAGGGAGTATGACGTGAAGAGGATCGGACAAGTGTGGGTGAAGGAATATCACGACCTGATCGCACATTCAAGGAAGAACGAAACGGAATAAACGAGAGCAACAAGAAGGACAGAGAGAATTCTGGCATTCACTCGTGCCTGAGCGCGTTCGATGGCATTCCAGGCCTTGCGCTCACTCGTACCGCAGCGCGTCCACCGGCTTGAGTTTCGAGGCGCGGTAGGCGGGGATGGCGCCGGCGACCATGCCGATGACGATGGAGAGGGTGAGCGCCTCGATGAGCAGGCTGGGCGGCAGGACGGTGGTGAGGTGGCCGCCCGGCCCGATGCGGAGCCCGAGGATGTTCGGCAGGATGTACGACAGGCCGGCTCCGAGGATGATGCCGATGAGTCCGCCGACGAATCCGACGAGCGCCGAGTTGAGGAGGAAGATCGCCATGATGTCGCTGTTCTTCGCGCCGATCGCCTTGAGGATGCCGATCTCCCGGGTCTTCTCGAGCACGGAGGTGAACATCGTGTTCGCGACGCCGACGGCGCCGACGAGGAGCGAGGCGGCGGCGATGGCCGCTAGGAAGAGGGTGAACGTGCCGGTGATGGAGGCGATGCGCTGCTGCGTCGCTTCCGGGGAGGTGACGGTGTAGTCCTTCGTCTTGTTGGTGACGTGCCTGCTGATCATCAGCTTCGCGTCGATGGCGTTCGCGATGCCCGTCGCCTGGCTGGCGTCCGCCACCTTCACGCTGATCGAGTCGAAGCGCTGTTTATCGGTTACGGTCGTCAGGGTGTTCCGCGCGTCCGCGACGGTCATGAAGATCGTGTCGTCGTCCCTGCTCCCGGAGGAGGCGAGGATGCCGACGATGCGGAACGGCTTACCTTGCACGGAGATCTGGCGGTTGAGCGGAAGGGGCTCCTTGAAGACGGTGTTGGCGACGCTGCTGCCGATGACGATGACATTCGCGTCGGACGGCTGGAGCAGCCGGCCAGAGGCGAGGCTGGTGGTGAGCATGTTCGTCCAGGCGAAGGGGTCGACGCCCTCGACCGAGATGGAAGCGGTCTCAGTAAGGTAGCTGACGTCGGCTCGGCCGCTCACGATGCCGTCGACGTAGAGGACGCCCGGCACCGACCTGATAATCTGTATGTCGAGGCTGGTGAGATTCTTCCCCGTCGTCGCGCCGCCCCCGCCGCCGAAGTCGCCGCGGCCGAAGCCGCCGCTTGCGCGGCTGAAGCCCGGACTGACGGTGATGATGTCGGCGCCGAGGCCGCCGAGCCGCGAGTTCACGTTCGCCTGGGCGCCCTCGCCGATGGAGACGATGGCGACGATGGCCGCGACGCCGATGACGATGCCGATGATCGTCAGCCAGCTCCGCAGCCTGCTGTGTATCAGGATATTGAGCGCCAGCTGGAACGATTTCTGGATCCTCATCGTGCGTGCTCCGGGGCCATCACGCGGTCTCCCGCACTCTCAATCATGGTCTTTCCCAGCGGTCTTCCCGGGCCTTTCCCACGGTCTTCTCCCGTCCAGCAAGTCATCGGGACGCGCTCACGCCTTCTTCGCCTTCCGTCGGCGGTAGTACCAGTAACCGCCTCCGAGGACGAGGACGATGAGCGCGATCACGTAGGGGTTCTGCCACCAGGAGGAGGCCGTCTGCCTGCCAGCGTAGGCACCGCTGCCGCCGAAAGAGCCTGACCCGGTCATGGAATTCGATATCCGGATGCTCTTCACCACAGTCATGCGCACGCCCGCCGCGTCGGTGTACTCGACGTCGACGGTGAGGTTGTTCCCCCCGAAGCCGGTGCCGCTGAAGTTGAACGAGCCATGGTTCCCGCGCGCGAAACCGGACCTGTTGACGGGCATCCCTCCCTGGTCCTGCGGCGCGCCGCCGGAAGCGGAGGCGTTCGTGTCGAGCGTGGCGAACTGGAACGAGACGAGGGTGTAGTCGCCCTTGTTCAGGTTGCCGATAATCGAGGACGTGCTGCCGACGACGCGAAAGCCGGGCTGCGGCGGGATGGAGACCTTGACCGCGTACGCGGGGCTGTTCCCGATGTTCGCCACGGAGAGGGAGGTCTGGCCCGCCGAGCTCTCGGAATACGAGACATCGAAGTCCGTCGTGCCACCGACGAAGATGCCCGCGGTCGTGTTCAGGATGTTCTCCGCCCCGTTGCTCGCGGATTCGTAGCTGAGGCTGAGCTCGAGCTCGTCGAGGCCGGGAGCGGCGTTCACGTCCGCGATGACGGTGAAGGGAATCGTCGTCGACTGACCGACGCCGAGGTACTTGATGTAGCGGGTGTTGTCGCCCAGGACCGGGAGGATGTATCCCTGCTTGTCCGTCCAAGAGAAGACGAGGTTCTGCAGGGGCGCATTGCCGACGTTCGTGACGGTGAAGTTGATGGGCGTCTGGACGCCGAGGTCGAGCTGCGACTGGCCGATGTAGGCGATCTGCGCGAACGCCTGGTTCGTCACCGAGACCGAGAAGTTCTGCATCACCCAGTTCCCGCCGGGCGAACGGTACTGCACTTCCAGGGCGTACTGGCCGTCGACCGCGCTCTTGTCGACGAGCGTGGTGAGCTTGACATTGACGTAGTTGTTGTTGGTCTGGTAGGGGCCGAGCGTGATGTTCTGCGCCCCTGCGGCTCCCGCGGGGGAGAAGGGATAGGAATTGACGAGCCGCACCTCGATCGGCTGCGTCCCGCTGCCGAGGTTCTCGAAACCGAGGTAGACGTCGGCGCTGGCGCCCGCGCGGACCGGCGTCGGGTCGGTGTTGAGCATGTTCACGTAGATTTGCGGTCCGGAGTCCTGGGCGTGCGCGCCGATGACGAAGAGCCCCAGGAAGAGGGCGAGCGAGAGCGCGATGACGATCCCCGAGACGAGGGGGCCTGTTGCGGTGTATGCCATTTGTACCATCCTCCCATCCTTGCACAATCCTTCCCGTGCGCAATCCTATCCTTGCACGATCTGCCCGTCCCGCAGCTCGACGCGCCGATGGGCGCGTTTCGCGAGGTTCTGATCGTGGGTGACCATGATGATCGTCTTGCCTTCCTGCTTCCACAGGCGTTCGAGCGTCTCCATGACGTTGGAGCCGGCCTTGGAATCGAGGTTCCCGGTCGGCTCGTCCGCGAGGATGACCTCAGGGTCGTTGCCGAGGCTGCGGGCGATGGCGACGCGCTGCTGCTGCCCACCGGAGAGCTGGCTCGGCAGGTGATGCATCCGCTCCTTGAGGTCGACGAGTTCGAGGAGCTGGCGGGCGCGTTTCTCCGCGGTTCCGGCAGGGGCGTCCTGGAGCTCGAGGGGGAGCATGACGTTCTCCAGGGCGGAGAGCGTCGGGATGAGATTGAACTGCTGGAAGATGAACCCTATCTTCCGGCCGCGAATCTGCGACAGGGTCGATTCCTGGAGGGAGGCGATGTCCTTGCCGTCGAGGAAGATCGCGCCACGCGTCGGCAGGTCGAGGCACCCGACGAGGTTCATCATGGTGCTCTTCCCGCTCCCCGACGCGCCGGTGATGGCGACGAAGTCGCCGGTCTCGATGTCGAGACTCACGCCTTTCAGGGCGGCGACCTCGACCTCGCCCATCTTGTAGATCTTATAGACGTCCTGCAGGCGGATGATCGAGCGTTTCACGTTTTTCGGGGGTTTCTTCTGGACGTCCATCGACCACGCACTCCGTAAGGCCCCGGCCGTAAGGCCTCATCACAGGCATCCGCCGCCATCCGCCGCGGCATCCTGCCTGTTCCGCTCGCCAAGTCAGCATCGCCGTTTATAAATACGGTGGAAGAAAGATATGTACTGCCGGTCCACGTTCGTTATAAAGATTTAAATAGCCGCGGTGACGGGGTGAAAGCCACATGCCCGCACTGATATTCGACCCGTGGATCTTCGGCGCGGAACTCGTCTTCACGGTGGTGGCGGTCGCGTTCTGCGCTGCGATCTACTTCCGGACGAGGGAGAGCTACGGCCTGACCAAGCACGAGGGGATCGGCTACTTCCGCGACGCCTTCCTCTTCTTCGGCCTCGCCTACCTGATGCGCTTCCTGCTCAGCATCGTCTTCCTCTCCCGGACGGCGCTCGCAATCCCCCCGTCGCGCGACCTCCTCATGCCGCTCTTCATCCTGCCGCTCGGCTACTTCAGCACGGTGGCGATCTTCTACCTCGTCTTCAGCACGGTCTGGCGGCAGTTCGACAACCGGAAGATGCTCGTCTTCGGCCACACCGTCGCCGTCTTGCTCGAGGTTGCCGGCTCGCGGAACAAGTCCTTGTTCCAGAGCCCCGGAAACGTCTCGACGTCTCCTGTGGCTTCGAGGCGTAACGCTCGTTCTTCTTAAGGGCCTCGTCCCCGTAGGTCCTCGGTAGCGGGACGCTACCGGGACCACGGCGAGCCTCGTGCTCGCCTGTGGGGG
>DAHXMN010000054.1 GCA_027371725.1 Candidatus Woesearchaeota archaeon
GGCGTGGAGGCGAGCTATCGCTTCCTCTGCAAGGTCGCCGGCCTGCTCGACGACGTCGACGCCACCGATGAGGCGACGAAGCACGACGCCTACGTCCGCTCCAAACTGCACACTGCGATCAAGCGCGCAACGGAGGAGATCGACGCGTTCCGGTTCAGCGTCGCGATCCAGCACCTCATGGAGCTCGCGAACACGCTCGCTTCGTACAAGGAGCAGCGGCCGAACAAGACGCTCTACTTCGAGGCGGTCGACGCGCTCATACTCCTGCTCTCGCCGGTGGCGCCGCACCTATCTGACGAGCTGTGGGAACAGCGCGGCCACAAGGGGTATGCGAGCCTGGCCGCCTGGCCGACGCACGACGACACGCTGATTGACGGGAAGGCGGAAGCCGCGTACCAGGCGATTGAGTCCCTCAAGACGGACATCCGGACCGTGCTCTCGCTCGCGAGGATCGGGCGGCCGAAGAGGATCACGCTCTTCTTCGCCGACGAATGGAAGTACGCGTTCGCCGCCAGGATGAAGGAGCTGCTCGCGGAGACGAGCGACGCGAAAGCGATCATCGCCGCGCTGATGGGTTCGCCGCTCAAGCAGCACGGACAGGAGCTGATGAAGCTCGTGCCCGCCATCATGAAGGACCGCTCCAAGCTGCCCGCCATCTTGCTCACGAAGCACGAGGAACGAGCACAATACTCGGCGTTCACGGACGACCTCGCGGAAGAGTTCGGCTGCCCCGTCGCGGTCGAGGACGCCGCCGCCAGTCCAGAGCCGAAGGCGAAGCAGTCCTTCCCCGGCAAGCCCGCGATACTCGTCGCATAGACGCCCTCCCGTTCCTCTTCCCTCCCTTTTTTTCTCTCTTTTCTCTCGCTTTTCCCTTTCTCTTTCGACGCCTCTTCCACAACCTTTTTAAAACAGGTTCCGTCGCTCCTCTCTCATGGGTAGGGGGAAGTACCGCAAGCGCGCCGAGACGGCGCCTGGCAGGCCGGAAGCCGTTCCTGCGGCGACGGTCAGTCCAGAGCGGCTCGCGGCGCGGCAGCGGCGCAGGCGCAAGGTCCTCCTGACGTGGAGCATCATCGCCGCCGCGCTCGTCATGGCCGTCCTCATCGTGTGGAGCCTGCTCCCGAAGCCCTCGCCCTACGTCGCGTTCGCGAAATGCCTCACCGCCCAGGGCGCGGTGATGTACGGCACTGACTGGTGCACCCATTGCCAGGCGCAGAAGCGCCTCTTCGGCGACGCGTTCGCGGACGTCGCGTTCGAGAACTGCGACTACGCGGCCGCGTGCCAGGAGCACAACATCACCGGCTACCCGACGTGGATCATGCCGGACGGCGAGCGCCTCGAGGGGACGCAGCCGCTCCAGCTCCTCGCGGACAAGACGGGGTGCGTCCTCCCCGGCTGACGCCGCTCCACGGCTGGCGCCGCCGCTCATCGGCGCTTCCATCAGGCACCCGTTCAATCGTTTCGGCAATCGTTTTGACAATCGTTTTGACAATCGTTTCGGAGGAGAGAATCATGGCACAGCTTTTCGGGAAGAAGACGCTCGTGACGACCGCGATCGTCCTCGGCGTGGTCCTCATCGTCAACATCGCGCTGCTCGTCGCCGCGAACGTCCGCCTCAGCGCGGTCGCGTCCACGCCCGCGGCTTCCGCCGCCGCGCCCGCGACGCAGGCGGCTCCCGCGGCGCCGGTCTCGCTCACGATCATCAACAAGCCCGACTGCCCGGAGTGCCAGAACGCCACGGTCTTCCGCGACGAGCTCGCGCAGATCGGCGTCAACTTCAGCCAGGTGCGGACCGTCTCATACGGCTCCTCGCAGGCCTCCTCGCTGATCTCGCAGTACGGCATCACGAAGCTGCCCGCGCTGGTCTTCAGCAAGGACCTCTCCTCGTACCCGAACATCGTCTCGGCGTGGAGCAACATCGGCACGGTCGCCTCCGACGGCTCGTACCTCCTCCAGGGCGCGCTGCCGCCGTACTACGACCTGCAGACGAACACCGTCCGGGGGCTGGTCAACGTGACGTACCTGAACGCCTCCTCGTGCCCGAGCTGCTACGACGTGACGCTCCACCGCCAGATCCTCCGGCGGTTCGGCATGGCCCTCTCTGACGAGCGCGTCGTCGACATCTCATCTCCCGAGGGGAAGGCGCTCGTCGCGAGGTACAACATCAGCGGCGCCCCGACGATCCTGCTGACCGGCGACGCCGGCCTCTACCCGCGCTTCTCGCAGGCGTGGCAGAGCGTCGGCACCCTGGAACCGGACGGCACTTTCGTCTTCCGGAACCTCGACGTCATCGGCGGGACCTACCTGAACCTCTCGTCGGGCAAGACGGTGACGCCGGCTCCGCAGAACGCGACGCAGTAGACGGAACCGACCTTTTTCCCTTCCTTTTTTTCTTCCTTTTTTTCCTTTTTCCTCTCCCTTTTCCCCTCGCCCTTCCCTCTCTCCTTTCCTTCCTCGTCCCCCCGTTCCTCCCTCTTCCCGGCGCTCGGAGGCGATATCCGAGATTCAGAAAGCTTAAAAATACAAAGTAATCCTTATTATACAATAACATATTAAAAATAAAAAATAACGTTTTTTTCACGAATTCGCTTTGGACGCTTGAGCATCGGGAGCACGGGAGCATGGAGAACAAGCACATCATCGTTGCCGCCGTCGGCGGGGAGGAGGACGCGATCTTCCTCAGCATCAAGGAATTCCACGCTGAGCAGGTCATCCTCATCTGCGAGAAGGAATATGCCAAGGAGGCCGAGCGGATCAAGCGCGACCTCGAACGCTTCAAGATCTCGTGCAGGATCGAGATGATGAAAGGCCCGGTCTGGGAAGAGATCTTCCGCATCATCCGCGCCACGGTCGAGCAGGCGCCGGAGCACAGCGAGGTGATCATCAACGTCGCCTCCGGACGCGGCCTGATGAACTGCGCCTCGACGAGCGCGGCCTTCGTCAACGGCCTCAAGGCGTTCGGCGTCAACGACAAGGGCGAGGTGATGCTCCTCCCCGTGCTCAAGTTCAACTATTACACGCTGCTCAGCGACCGGAAGATGAAGCTCCTCAAGATCCTCGCGGACCGGGACTGCTGCTCCTCCCTGGAAGAGCTGGCCGAGCGCGCCAGGATGAGCCTCTCCCTCGTCAGCTACCACATCAACGGCAACCTGAAGAGCGACGGCCTCCTGCAGCTCGGTCTCGTCGAGACGAAGGAGCAGAACCGGCGGGTGCACGTCGAGCTCACCACCATGGGCAAGCTCCTCCTCAAAGGGTACGTCTGAGACGAGGCTTCAAGCATCATCGCCGCCGGCCAAAGGGCGAGCGTTGCGAAGAGGAGAGCGAAGGCCGACGGGGGGTCGCCCCCTGCGGGGAGGAGGCCTCTCGAGTTCTGCAGCGATACGCGAGCAGCCCGCGGCGATGATGCCGTCGCGCCGGAAAGCGCCGCAACCGTTATAAAACACCCTTGTTCCTCTTTCGCCATGCCGGACGACAAGAAGAACGCGAAGGTCGACGTGAAGGCGGACGCGAAGGCCGCCACGAAGAATGCTGCTGAGCCGGCCGACGAGCCTGAACAGAGCGAGCTCCTCGAGAACGTCATCGCGGTGGCGGTCGTCGCGCTCCTCGTCCTCGGCGTCTGCGCGTACGTCTTCCACTGGTTCCCCTTCAACCAGGCGGCGGCGCAGGTCTCCATCCCCGACCAGATCTTCCCCGTCACCGACGGCGCCAACCCCGCGCTCGGGAACGACTCCGCTCCCGTCACGATGGTCGAGTTCGCCGACTACGAGTGCAGCGCCTGCGCCGCGTTCCAGCGTGATACCTTCCCGCTGATCGAACGGGATTACATCGACACCGGCAAGGTCCGCTACGTCTTCCGTGACTTCCCCCTCGAGCAGATCCACCCGTACGCGGACGAGGCTGCGTTGGCCGCGGCGTGCGCCGAGGAGCAGGGCAGGTTCTGGCAGTTCCACGAGGCGCTCTTCAACATCTCGGACAGGCTGAGCGATCCCGCCATCAAGGCGCTCGCGCCGCAGTTCGGCCTCAACGATTCGCAGTTCGAGGAGTGCCTCTCCAGCGGCCGCTACCTCGACAAGGTGCGCGCCGACTACGTCGACGGCATCAACGAGGGCGGCGTCACCGCCACCCCGACGTTCTTCATCGACGGCAAGCGGATCATCGGCGGCCAGCCCTACGCGACCTTCCGGCAGGCGCTCGACGCCGCGCTGGAAGCGAAAAAGTGAAAAAGGCGCTCGCGGCAGGAACTGCGATGCGCGCCGCCGCTCCCCCTTTCAGGCCTCTCCTCTTCGCGCTCCTCGCCGTCGCGCTCGTCTCGCTCTCCTTCCTCGCCGCGTGCAGCCGACCGCAGCCCGTGCAGGAGCAGCAGCCGGACGTCCAGACGGCCTCCTTCATCCGCGACCTCGTCGATCAGAACACGCAGCTCCGCGACGAGAACGAGCAGCTCCGGGACACGCTCCTCCAGTACTCCTCAGTCATCACCGAGCAGAACGCGACGCTCGCGAGCTACTTCGACCAGCTCCGCCAAGAGGCGAACCGTTCACGTGACCTGCCGCACCCGTACGCGCGCATCCCCCTCCAGGACGTCCACGTCTACAATTCCCGGGTGGTGATCGACGTGCCCGGCGCAATCCCAGTCCTCCTCGCGGACACGCACAGCATGGACCCCCTCGCGGACAACGACTCGAAGGTGATCGCGGTCGCTCCGAGCGGCGAGCGGGACATCTATGTCGGCGACATCGTCGGCTACCGTTGCTCATCGTGCAACGCGACCGAGGTGATCATGCACCGCGTCGTCGCCATCGGCACCGACGAGCAAGGGACGTTCTACACGCTGAAGGGCGACAACAACGTCGCGCCCGACCCTGGCAAGGTGCGGTTCAGCCAGATCCGTACGGTCGTCGTCGGGATCATCTACTGAGCGGCAGCCATCCCTTTCTTCGGCATCATC
>DAHXMN010000055.1 GCA_027371725.1 Candidatus Woesearchaeota archaeon
GAACTACACGGTCGACGCCGCCCTCGCGGACGCGACGGCGACCGAAGCGTACGCGTTCCCGCCGCCCCCGCCCCCGCTGAAAATCTTCTTCAAGGGCGTCAGGATGCGCTTCTCGGGGAACCGCCTCATCTTCACTAGCTGAAGGCCGCCGGGACGCCGGTCACGGTCCTCGACCGGACGTACAGGTCCACGACCAGGAACAGGCATCACGCCATTCTTTCTCCTCCAAGCCCTCCGCAAGGCTTTTATATGATGGAAAGCAGGGATGCTTCTTCATGGATGAACAGCTCATCCCTGTGGATGACGCGCGGCTCCGTTCCTTCTTCGAGGAGAACCTCGCTGCCGTCACGGAGGGACGCGGGCCGGCGTTCCCATACGTCGTCGACCTCCTCGCGGCGAAGGCGCACGACGGCCGTTCCTCCGTGCATGGCCTCGAAGCCGTCGCGATCGTCATCGAACAGCTCTGGAACGTGGAGTACGGGTCCGTCAACACGTTCGAGGAGGCGCGCGACCGTCGCACGGCGATCCGCTGGGCGGCGGACCAGTTCCGCAGCCTCGGCGACGACCTCCTCTTCTACGGCGGCTTCCTGCCAGAATCCTTGGACAACACGCACAGACGACGAGGTGTCGGCCTCGGCCATTACCTCGGACAAGGCCCGCGCTGCTATGAAGGCGCGACCCTCATTATCGCGCAGCACCCGTGGCTGCGCGCGACGCGCGACCCGGCGCCGCTCGCCGCCGTCGCCTTCCAGTTCGGGGAATGGCGGGAAGCGCTCTACGCCCTCCGCGCCCGGTTCGACGAGCAACAGGACCTGAAGAAGGATTACGCCGTGCTCCGCAACCTCTACGCCGCGACGAAGAGCCCGACGATGAAGCGTCAATTGGCGGCCGTCCGCCTCCTCCCGTTCGAACGGCACTAGGACGCTCCCGACGGGCTCTGAGGCGAATTCGCCTTCGGCGGCGTCGCCGCCTTCGCGCCTCTCGTTTCTCAACCAGAAGGTGCTGCGCTCGGAAACCGTAGGTTTCCGGCGCGCGCCGTCGGCTTTGCCGACGAGCGCTGCGTCCCCGAATGGGGCAACCCCCCGCGACGCACCCGCCGTTTCCTTCGCGGGAGGCGCGACCTCAGGGCGGCGACACACCATTCGCCTCAGAGCCCCGCCGCGAAAATCTTTATATACCGCGGCTCTCCCGGACGGAGGATGGGTGGCACTCGCGCATCGCCGTCGGCACCTTCCCCCTTTTCCATCGTCTCGTCGTTCCCCGTCCTTTTCCTGCTCCCCCTGTTCCTCGTCCTCTCCTCATCCCTTGCGGCCGCCTCCCCGTCGAACCCCGTCCAGGTGGGGTATGTGACGAACAGTACGAGCTTGAGTAGCGTCCGTTCTGTTTTTGTTTCAGGCGACTATGCGTACGCGGTCTCGTTTAGCTCTGATTCGTTGACGGTGTTTAATGTGTCTGTTCCTTCCAGTCCTATGCAGGTGGCATTCATCCAGAACACGACGAGCTTGAACGCTCCTTATGGTGCCAGTTCTGTTTTTGTTTCCGGGGGATATGCCTACGTCGCTTCGTTTCTCGGTTCTTCTTTGACCGTGTTCAACGTGTCCAATCCTTCTTCTCCTGTGCAGGTGGCGTTCATCCAGAACGCGACGAGCCTGAATAATTCCATGTCTGTTTTTGTTTCTGGCGGGTATGCGTACGTCGCGTCTAAATATTCTTTGACCGTGTTCAATGTGTCTAATCCTGTCAGTCCTGTGCAGGTTGCGTATGTGACGAACAGTACGAGCTTGAGTAGCGTCCGTTCTGTTTTTGTTTCTGGAGGATACGCGTACATGGTATCACAGACGAGCAATTCTTTGACGGTGTTTAATGTGTCTGTTCCTTCCAGTCCGGTGCAAGTAGCGTACATGGCGAACAGTACCAGCTTGAATGCGCCCGCATCGGTGTTCGTTTCTGGCGGGTACGCGTACGTCGTTTCTCTGAGTGGCAATTCTTTGGCGGTGTTCAACGTGTCCGATCCTGCCGGTCCGTCGCAGGTGGCGTACTACGCGAACGCTACGAGTCTGTACCTGGCCTATTCTGTCTTCGTTTCTGGCGGGTACGCGTACGTCGCCTCGTATACCACTCCTGGCTCTTTGACGGTGTTCAATGTCTCGGACGCCTACGCTTCCTCTCCGCAGCAGGTCGCGTATTATGCGAACGCCACGAGCCTGAATGGTTCCTCGTCGGTCTTCGTCTCGGGAAATTACGCTTATGTCACCTCCATGAATGGTAATTCATTGACCGTGTTCGACGTCTCCCCCCCCTCGAGCCCGTTCTCCTGCTCGTTCCGGACGAGCTGCGCCGCGAACGCGACCGAGCAAGGGCTCTTGCGCGCGCGGAACGACACGGGCGGGTACGACGACGCGCACGCGCAGCTGATGAACTACACGGGGACCGCCTATAATGACACGCTCTGCTGCGACACGGACGCGAACCACACGCTCGACAACAGCTGCGCGAACCAGAACGCGACGACGATCCTCCAGCTCTACGACGTGACGAACAATCACGTCCAGGTGCCCGGCATCGACTACGCCTCGTACGGCCACCCGCTCTACAACTACACGGCGTGCATGGCGCTCTCGCCGGGGAACCTCACCTGCGTCTACGTGAACACCACGTGCCCCGCGAACTACACGGGGATCGCGTCCCTCGCGAGCAGCGAGCCGAACGACGGGCTGTACAACCTGACGAACGCGCACATCGCCGCGTACGGCTACTACACGCTCAGCGTCTGCTGCAAGAACGCGAACACCCCGCCGACCGTCCCCGTCCTCACGTACCCGACGGACAACAACGGCACGGTGTTCGAGCGGAACGTCACCTTCCAATGGGCGGCGTCGACCGACGCGGACGGCGACCCGGTCACGTACGACTTCAACCTGACCCAGGCGACGTGCCCGGGCTACAACGCGACCGGCCTCAGCGCGACGAGCGACCAGCCGAGCAGCGAGCTCTGCGTCGACCAGCCCTACGAGTGGACGGTGCGCGCCTGCGACCCGTACCAGTGCAGCGACTGGGCCGCGACGTGGAACTTCACCATCGCGAGCGTCGCGGGCATCGGCTTCGTGACGAACGACACGGACTTCGGCACGCTGAACAACAACGACACGCGGAACACCACCGGCGGAAGCCCGCCGCCGTTCCTCGTCGAGAACACGGGGAACGTCCCGCTGAACGTCTCCTTCGAGGCGACCTCCCCGCTCTTCTCCAGCGTCGGGCTGGGCAACGACTCGTTCCAGTACGCGGCGCGCGCGAACGAATCGTCGGCATACGCCTCCGCGCAGACCTCCTGGACGAACGTCAGCGCCGCGTACACCGCCCTCTTCACGAACCTCAAGTACCAAGCGGGCCTCAACGACGCCAGCATCGACGTCCTCGTCCGCGTCCCCGCGCAGGAGGCGGCGGGCACGAAGACCAGCACCGTCCAGGTGCTCGGCAACTACACCGGGTGAACAAGGATGAACGCGACCATCATGCGATCAAGGCGTCTCCCCCCCTCTTCCTCGTCCCTCATCCCATCCCTTCTCCTTTTCGTCATCCTTTCCGTCTCTCTCCTCCCTTCCTCCTCCGCGCTCCAGGTCTCGCCCGCGGCGAAGAGCATCACCCTCGCAGACGGCGGAGGCCAGCCCTCCACGATCGCCTACACGCTCCGGGTAATCAACGACGACCATGCACGCCTCGCCGTCAACCTCTCCGCGACGGGCGGCCTCGCCGGCAGCGTCCTCCTCTCCCCCTCCTCGTTCACCTTCTCGTCGGAGCAGGCGGAACAGCCGGTCACCGTCACCGTCACGCCGCCCCAAGACCTCGCAGCCCTCGCGCCCGGCGACCACCTCGTCACGATCAGCGTCTCCGCGCTCCCCGCCGCGAGCGGCGGGCAGTTCGGCTCCGGCGTCACGCTCCTCCACAACCTGGCGCTCCTCAAGCCGTACGCGGGCGCATACCTCGTCGGCAGCCTCTCCGCCGAAGAGCGAGGGAACGGAACGATCGCGTTCACGCTCTCCCTCTCGAACAAGGGGGATGCCGCGACGGCGGCGAGCGGCACGGTCAGCGTCACCGGGCCGGGCGGCCTTTCCGGCTCGGCCGCGCTCGCCTCCTCATCGATCACCGGACTCTTCGACGGCAAGCTCACCGGATCATGGAGCCCCGTCGCCGCTCCACCTTCTCCACCCTCTCCATCCTCTCCATCCTCTCTGTTTTTTTCATCTTCTCCGTCTTCTCAGTCTTCTCAGTCCTCTCTCGTGCCCGGCCACTACGTCGCGAACGCGACGGTCAGCTACGACGACCCGGCCAGGGGGACAGTGCGCGATTCCTACGCCGCCGCGTTCCTCGTCGGCCATCCCTCGGTGCGGCTCGCCGCGATCAGCCCGGCGCTCGCCGCCGGCGCGATCAACCGGGTCTTCCTCCCCGAAGAGATGGCGTGGGACGCGCCCGTGGACGCGTACGCGGACGTCTCCCTCGTCGACGGCACAGGCGTGACGGTCGCGACGACGAGGACGAGCACCGCGACGCTCAGCCCCTCGTCGCCGGGCGCCCTCCTCGCCTTCCTCGACCTCCCCTCGCTGCCGGCCGGGAACTACTCGCTCCGCGCGACGGTCCGGGACGCGCAAGGATCAGTCATGGGGAACGGAGAATGGGCCGTCCAGGTCTCCTCGGCGGCGGCCACGCCCCTCGCCGCGGCGAAAGCAGCAGTCTCCTCGCCGCCCGGTGCGGCGCTCCTCATCACGCTCATCATTCTCCTCTTGACCGCGACCGCGCTCTTCCTCCGACGCCGCCGCAGATGATCATTCTCGCCCTCTTCCGACTTTTCATCCTCTTCCGCTCTTGCTTTTCTCTCGCTTCCCCCTCTTCTCAGCTTATTTTGCTGCGCCCCGTAAT
>DAHXMN010000056.1 GCA_027371725.1 Candidatus Woesearchaeota archaeon
GACATCAAGGACATGAAAGGCGAGGAGTTCGACAAGGTGGTGCGGACCGCGAACATCTTCGCGCGCATGGACCCGTCGATGAAGCTCCGCATCGTGCAGAGCCTGCAGCGGCAGGGGCACCGGGTCGCGATCACGGGCGACGGCGTCAACGACGCGCCCGCGCTGAAGAAGGCGGATGTCGGCGTGGCGATGGGGCTGCGCGGCACGGACGTCGCGAAGGACGCCTCCTCGCTCATCCTGCTCGATGACAATTTCGCCACGATCGTGAACGGCATCGAGGAAGGAAGGACCATCTTCAGCAACGTGCGCAAGGTGATCAACTACCTGCTGACCGCGAACATCGCCGAGGTGTTCGGCGTCTTCATCGCCGCGTTCCTCGGCTTCATCCCGTTCACCGCGATCCAGATCCTCTGGGTCAACTTCATCACGGACGTCTTCCCCGCGTTGGGACTGGCTGTGGACCCGCCGCCGAAGAACGTGATGCGCCAGCCGCCGTCGGGGAAGCACGAAAAACTGCTCAACAAGCGGCTCAACTGGCTCGTCGTCGCGATCGGGATGAACAAGGCGGTCGTCTTCGTCGCGGCGTACATGATCGTCGCGCACTTCCGCGGCGACCTGGACGCGCAGGCGGTGGTGTTCACCTGGATGGTGCTCTCGCACTTCACCAGGATCTACATGATCCGGCGGGAGGAGGGCGTCCCGTTCTTCGCGAACAAGTGGGTGAACTGGGCGCTCGCCGTGCCGATGGCGCTGCAGCTCCTCATCATCTACACGCCGCTCCACGACCTCTTCGGCATCCCGACGATGGACATCTACTCGTGGTTCGTCGTGGTGACGACGCTCGTCCTGGCGACGGCGATAACGCGCATCCTCACGGACTTCGTCGTGAAGTACACCCCCGAGCAGAACGCCGCGTGGACGGACGTGATATAGACCGAGAGCTATCCTCTTTCCTACCACTCTTCGCCGAGCTCGCCGATGTCGAGCACGGGCTTGGTGAGCTTGTTCGTGTCGTCCAGCCCGATACGCGGGCACATCGTGTTGACGAAGCACTCGAGGAACGGGAAGTCTTCCAGGCCGTTCCAGTCGAGCGTGTCGAAGAGCAGGAAGGTGAATTCCTTGTCGGGGAACTTCTCCCGCAGCTTCAGCGCCATCCGGAGCCGTTGCTGCCCGTATTTCGTCGTGACGAGGACGCCGATCTTCTTCGACGCGTAGAATCTTGTCAGCGCGCCTTTCTGCTTCTTCTTCGCGAGCGCGATGTCCTTGTCGTCCATCACGCCGTATTCCTCGGTCTTCGGGTCGTACCGCCAGACCGGAAGGTCGTTCCGGATCACCAGCGCTTTCGGGTGGAACAGCCCGTCGCCGACGAAGAGGAAGCAATCCGCGTCCACGTCCCAATGCTCGATGCCGCAGCCGAGGAGATGCCCCTCGACGACGGAGTGCTTCGGCCGGAACGTGTGGACCTCCTTCCCCGCCGCTTCGAGCGCGGCCTTCCAGCCCGCGAGCTGGTCGTGGTATTGGATCGCGGTGAAGAGGATGATCCGCCGCGGCAGTCTCTCGACTAGCTTCGCGGGGAGCGCGACCTTCCTCTTGTAGCGGACCGGGATGAAGTGGAGCCGCATCGGCTTCTTCTCAGGCATGGTTCCGAGAAACGGCGGGGATTTTATAACGTTTTAGGAAGGGCTGGAGGAATACTAAGAACCTCCACAATACTAATAATTAAAAACGAACCTTCATTAGCGGCGCCCATGCTCCACAGGCTCGTCATCTTCGACATGGACGGCACGATCTTCGTGCACAAGAACTTCTGGCTCGAGCTGCACAAGCGGCTCGGCACGTGGGACGAGGGGAAGAAGGCGACCGAGGAATGGCTCCACAAGGACTTCGGGAAGCTCGTCGACATCGTGATCCACAACCTCTGGAAGGGGAAGCCGGCGCAGCCGTACCTCGACCTCGTCGCCGAAGCGCAGTACCTGCCCGGCGTCCAGGAGACCGTGAAAGAACTGCACCGGCGCGGCTATCGGACCGCGATCATCACGTCCGGGCCGAGCCTGCTCATGGAACGCGCGAAGAAAGAATTGGACATCGACCTCGGCGTCGCGAGCGTCCTCGAGGTGAAGGACGGCGTCATCACGGGGAGGAGCAGGCACGGCGACGGCAGCCCGATGTTCCTCGAGCAGGAGCGGAACAAAGCGCACGTCGCGGAGCTGCTCTGCGAAGAGCTCGGCCTCGCGCTGAAAGATACGGTCGCCGTGGGCGACGGCCGGAACGACATCCCCCTCTTCAAGGCGGCGGGGATGAGCATCGCGTTCAACACGAAGAACGACGACGTGAGGAAGGCGGCGACGCACCACGTGGAAGGGAACGACCTGAGGAAGATACTGAGATATTTCTGAGGGCCTAGTTCGCCTTGCGCTGCTGCTTCTCCGCCTCGCGCTTCAGCCGCTCGAGGGCGGCGTTCCGGTCCTCGGCCTGCTTCTTGATCCGCTCGAGCTCGCGACGCTTCTTCTCGGCCTCCTCGGCGAGCCGCCGCTTCGCCTCGGCCTCGCGGCGCGCCTTCTCCTTGATCTCGGCGAGGCGCTTCTGCTGCTCGGTCTTCTCGCCGCGATACTGGCTGACGAGCTTCTCCCAGACGTCCTTGTCGATGACGAGGTAGGCCTTCTCCTCCTTGAGGAGCTTCGAGAGCATCCCGGTCGTGACGTTGACGCGCTCGTGCTCGCCGACGTGGAAGAACCAGCCGTAGTGCTTGCCGAGGAGGAACGGCGCCCGCCGGTAGCGTTCGAACTCGACGGGCCGCTTGTTCGTGTACCAGACCATGGCTGCAGCAGCGGCGAGAGGGGTATTTTAATGTTTCTACTGCGGAGGGCCGCGTTGGAAAAGCCCGCCCCCCCGCCTCGGCCGCTCTCCGGCCCCCCCTGATCCCCGCGTTCAGCGAACGCGAGCCTTACGGGCGAGCGCCCACAGAGAAATCGCGAGAGGCGGCAAAAGGACGGGCCGAGCGAAAGCGAGAGCTTCGCGGCCGCGGCATCCGTAATATTTAAAAAGACCTTCTGCAGGGAAGACGTATCGGCGGGGTGGGGAGGCGAACACGGTGGAAGCCAAGCGCGCACAATCTCTTATCGGCGGACTCAGGTCCATGCTCATCTTCATCGTCATCTTCGCGCTCCTCTTCGCGACGCACGCGCACACGGCGAGCGCGCTGTGCAGCATGTGCTGCAGCTGCACGCTCTACTCTAGCAGCGATTGCTGTTATGGCTGCTGCTATTCCCCTGGGACCGGGGACGGCGACGTAACCTGTTCATCGAGTTCAGATTGTACGTCTCCTCCCAGCAACAATTGCAAGTATACTGCTTCCTGCGTGAGCGACAGCTGCATCTACACGCCGACCGAGACCGAGGTCTGCAACGGTCTCGACGACAACTGTGACGGCCTTATCGACCGTGTGCCTTCCTCGGTAACGACCAGCGGGACCTCTATCACCATGTCCTCGCCGTACACCTCTTTCCTCGCGTGCGGTTCCTTCACCTACCCGAGCGGCAACACGAAACAGAAGTGCTTCGACACCGTGACCACGAGTTCCGGATCGTACAGCACCGTCGTCAACGACACAATCTCAAGTACTTTCTGCCCGAAGTGTACGCCTCCAGAACAAATTACTGAGACTTGCGTATATAATATCTATCAAGGTACATCGCGGGTAGCTTCAATCAACCTCGTGAACTCCGCGGGCAAATTTCCGGCTGCATGCACTAATTATCAGGACTCACAGTACGCGTTTACCTCAATCTGGACGAAGATGGGGACCGTGCTCGCGCCTGACGCCTGTAGCAGCAACATCTGCACCGACAGCACAGATTACCAGACCTGCTCGGTCAATGTGTACGGCTGCAAGATGTATGGCTCGGTCACCGCCTGCCCCAACGGCCAGACGTGCAGCGGCGGCACGTGCAGCGGCGGTAGTAGTTGCTCTGGCACTGATACGAGTTGCGGGACCTATCCTTCTTGCGCTAATTGTAATACGCAAGACGGCACGGTTTGTACGAGTTCGACGGCGTGGGAAACAAGGAATTATTATTGCAGCGCGAACGCTTGTACCTATTCCGTGACTAGTTCCGGTTCCTGCTCTTCCGGTCAGACGTGCAGCGGCGGCGTCTGCGTCTCCTCCTGCACCTGCCCCGCCAGCAACACGGTCGATTGCGGCACGACCGTGTACGACTCCTGCGGCAACCCTTGCGGCACCGGCACGAAGAGCGTCTGCTCGCCCAACCAGAAGACCTGTATAGATCCCGGTTACGGTGCGCTCCCCCAACCGGCCGCGTGCACCCTGGATGCGGTCAATAATTGCTATTGGTGGGCCGCTACTGACATCTGCGACGCGACGTGTCAGTACTGTTCCAGCGGCGCGTGCAAGAACGTCGCCGACGGGACGACGTGCGGCGGCCAGTATGTGTACTGCCCGTTCGACGCGAACTGCACGCTCTCCACGTATTTCGACTATCCAATCTACAACAGTTCCAATCGGCAGTACTACAACGGTACCTGTTCCGCGGGCGCGTGTCAGCCGCCCGCCGGTGTCTGTACGCCGCATAGCCAGACCTGCGGCCCCGCGCTGAGTTGTCAGAACGCCACGTCGAACTGCAACGGCGGCACGCTGGAGAAGTGCCATTATACTGGTTCTTCTTGGTTGTGGGCGACG
>DAHXMN010000057.1:0-1854 GCA_027371725.1 Candidatus Woesearchaeota archaeon
CTGATGGTGGTGAGCGACTCCCGCGCGTTCCGCCGGAAATGGCTCAACAGGATCCGTTCCTTGGATTTCAGTTCCAACACAGTATCCCCCCGCGCCGTCTTTTCGACTGGCACGGAAGACCAACAGGCGCACTCCTGCATAAACCCTTGTTGAGAGCGGGGCGGTTTTCGCTTCAGGGGGTTCCTGAAGCGAGACATTTCCTTTATAAAGGAACGGCCTTTTTCCAGAAGAACACCAACCATTTTCCGGATTTTCCTGAAACAAAGCAGGAATATCACCCTTATAACCACCTTTTTTTCATCCCAAAGTGATGGTAAATTATATAACCTTCAGCGCCTTCCTGAAGCGCCATGCACGCCCTGGAGACTGCCATCCTGGAAGCGTTCAAGCAGGACCCCGCGAAGCGGTTCACCACCACGGAGCTGGTCCACCTCGTCTTCAAGGAGGAATACGCCGCGATCAACCGGCAGATCAACGCCGTCGACCGGAAGGAGCAGCGGAAGGGCTACGGCCAGAAGGCGAAGCTCCACCGCAAGCTCCTCTACCACGTCAACAAGCTCGTCGAGCGCGCCATCCTGAAGGAAGAAGGGGTGCACGGCAAGGGGGAGAAGCTCCTGATGCTCGCGCTCGAGGAAGGCGAGCTCGTCATCCAGGAGCGGAAGCAGCGCATCGTCATCGCGAAGCCGTCCAACGTCACGACCCAGATCGACGGGTACGAGCGGGAAGGGCTGATCCGGAAGTTCCGGCCGGAGAGCTGGCTCACCAAGCAGAACAGCGTCCTCCTCGACGCGGACGCCTTCCCCTCCCTCGCGGAGCTTCAGGAGCGGCTGCAGCAGGTCCTGCCGGCGGTGAACGACGTCGTCGCGATCCACGGCTTCGAGGCCCTGATCGCGCGCTCGGCGCCGGAAGCGCTGGAGTCCTTCCTCCACTACCTCTCGCTCGACGCGCACGACTACGACGTCCGGGTCGCGCTCCTCGTCTCGCTCGCGGGCGACGGGGACGAGCGCGTCCTCGGCGTGGCGAAGCTGCTGCTCGAACGCGGCTGGATCAAGCAGCTCCAGCCCGTCTTCAGCATCACGCCGCGCCTCCTCAACCGGAAAGAGGCGTCCTTCACGCAGCTCCTCGGCCTCTTCGCCGAGCACCGGGTCAAGCTCCACCTCAAGAACGGCGCGATCTTCTCGCCGCCGGTCTACTTCGGCCGTGCGGGCGCGTACTCGCTCACCCCGGACGAATGGGCCTATTACCTCGAGGACATCAAGGGGAAGACGGACGGCTGCCTCGTCGGCCAGATCGCCGCCTCCGTCGACCTGAACCGCTTCTTCCTCGAGAAGGGGACGCCCGCCTCGTTCCGTGAGATGCTCCTCACCACGGCGCACGCCTTCTTCGAGGTCGAGGAACGCCGCCGCCGGTACTCGGCCGACCTCGCGATGATCGCGCCCGGCACCGGCGAAGGCGCCAAGGACTTCTTCCGGGCGGGCAAGCACTACATCCGCCTGTGGAACTACGAGTGGGAGGCGGACTACCCGCTCGTCGAGCTGCTCGGCTCGACGCAGGAGGAGCTGGACAAGTTCTGCCAGGCGCAGGAGACGATCTTCAAGAGCTGCGGCCTCCCCATACGGTTCGCCGTCGGGCTCAGCACGTCGTTCGGCAAGTTCGACCAGGACTTCTTCACCGAGCGGCGCTACCGGAAGACCGTCGTCGCGTCCCTCAAGGACCTCCAGACCAAGATAGACGAGGCCGTGAAGGCGAGGCCGCCGCAGGCGCAGCTGCAGCCGCCCGGGGACGCATAGACCGTGGCGACCCTTGGCCCTTGAAGCGAAACCGGAAGAATTCCCCTTCCTAGAGCCCTCGGTC
>DAHXMN010000057.1:1864-4635 GCA_027371725.1 Candidatus Woesearchaeota archaeon
GCGCGAGCGGCTCTTCAAGGTCTTCAAGGGCGCGGACCGGCTCCGCTTCTTCTTCGCGCGCGGCATCCAGCAGGAGGAGACGCTCCAGGTGGCACGGTACTTGCTCCGCGCGTACGACCTCCCGACGTTCACGTTCGACTTCCACGGCAAGACCGGCGAGCTGAAGCTCTCCGCATTCCTGGAGGAGGAGTGAGATGGAGATCAAGGCCGCGACGGTGATGGAGGCGTGGCGCGAGGCCATCCGGCTCATCCTCGCCGAAGGCAGGATCTTCACGGACGACGAGAGCAGGGAGAGCTGCGAGCTCCTCAACCTCACCGTGACGATCGAGAGCCCGTCCACCGCGGTCGAGGCGGTCCGGGCGATGCGCGCCTACCGCAAATGGATCTACCCGAGCGAGGAGGAGCTGGCGAACATCGTCCTGAACAAGGACGCGCTCCCGAACTACGACTATCTCTACGGCCAGCGCATCTTCGACTACGACCACACGCTCAACCAGGTGGACGAGTATGTCATCCCGCTCCTGCAGCAGCGGCCGAACACCCGGCGGGCGGTCGTGACGCTCCTCAACCCGCTCCGCGACGCGCGGATCGGCAAGAAGAACTTCCCCAGCATCAGCGTCATCTCGTTCCGCGTCATCGAGCAGCGCCTCTGCGTCACGGTCTTCATCCGGACGAGCGGCTTCTTCACCGGCTGGCCCGCGAACGTCTACCAGATGAGCAAGCTCCAGGAATACGTGGCGCACGCCCTCGCGTTGCCCCGCGGCCCCCTCACCACGATCTCGCTCTCCGCGCACCTCCACATGGACACGCTGGACGACGTCGAGGCGGTGCTCGGCAAGGGCGTCGCGAAGAGGAAGTGAGCGCAGACCCACTCCGATAAATAAATACTCCTTCTAAGTAATAAAAATGAAAAATTTTATAAACATTCTTTTTTTTATCCCTTCATGACAGACTCGCCGAACAGGATCATCGCGATCGACTGCGACCTGGAGGAGCGGAAACGTTTCCGGAAAGGGGACGGCATCCTCTTCGATAATGCGAATGCGGGGCTCGGCTACGTGGTCTACAACCCCGCGGCTGGACGAGGGGACGCGGGTTATCTATCCGCTGCTTGTGACTTCCGTAACCACATCGAAGGTAACGGTCCTTTCCGGAGAATGTTTCACGGTCTTGAAGACCTCGAGAGGGCAATCCAGCGCCATGCGGAGTTCGCATTCAGCGGATATAATGATCATCTGGAAGTCTATTGCGTCGGTCTCAACTATTTCGATATTCCGGCCTCTGATGATGAGATGGACGCCGACTTCCTGGAGGATCTCCACCTCTCCGAGACCATCATCAAGGCATACCTTCAACACCGGAAGATTAGACACGTCAAGACCGATTTCAACGTGGAAGGCAACCCTTCTAGCCATCGATATCTTGTCATCCCCCACCGCGACATCATCAAGCGCCTCCCGGGCGACAGCCCGCTAGAGCAGCTCCGTCAGAGGTTCTCCGACACTGTTTTTCCCGACGCTCCGCCGGAGTGAAAAGTACAAAGCAGACGGCCGCTACCCCTTCCCGAACGTCAGGAACAGGAGTTTCTTCTCACCCATCCAGACTTCCCGCTTGCCTTCGAGCGCGAAGCCGTGCTTCGCCGCGGGATTGAGGAGCTCGGCCTCCTTCTCCGTGACGAGGAGCATCCTCCCCTTCTTCCCGAGGGCGTACTTCGCCTGGTGGAAGAGGTCGTCCTGCCGCTTCTCGACGTCCTTCGGCGGCGTGCTCTTCCCGGACTGCGGCGGCACAGTCACGATGAGGTCGACGCTCCCCTTCCCGAGCTTGGTGTCGAGCCACTCCACCTCGCACTTCGTCAGGGAGATGCTGTCCATCACGCCGGCGAGCTTCGCGTTGGCGCGCGTCATCTTCAGCATGGAGACCATCGGCGCGAACCCGACGATCATGGTCTTCTTCGGCGGTGCGTCCGCGAACGTCCACTCCCTGCCGGCAGCGAAGGGCATCCCGAGGAAGGCGAACCCCTTCCGGAAGCGCTGCGGGCTCGTCCCGGAGCCGAACACGGCCGCTTCGACGGCGAGCGAGCCGTCAGTCATGAACGGGTCGAGCAGCGTCTCCTCGCCCGTGTAGCCGGCCGCGCGCACCGCGGCGTAGGCGACGCTCGCCCGCAACGATCGTCGTGTGTGGAACGCGCGGTACTCGCGCTTCGCGAGGTCCCTACCCGCTAAATCAATACCGAGGACGTACGCGTCGTGGTTGACTGCGCAGAAGAGCGTCATGTCCGGCTTGGCGAGGTTGACCGGGAACCGCTTCTCCTCGTAGAGGAGGCCGCCGAGGAGCAGTTCGACGTCCTGCGCCTGGAAGGGGTGCTCGCCGAGCCGTTCGCACATGGCGCGGAACGAGCCGCCCTGCTTGAGATACGGGGCGTAGTCGAAGCCGAGGACCGTCTTCTTCTCCTGAAGGAGGTCGTCCGGCTCCGCAATCGTGCCTTCAGCGATGAATATGAGCACTCTGGACGCGGCCTGGCTCCGGTAGCAGAGCGTCGCCACGTCCTCCGGCGTGCAGCTGTCCAAGACGACATATCCTTTCCCGTTGCGGCCGGTCCGTCCGGTCAACTCCTTCGCCTCGAGCGTCGCTTCGGGCTCGCAGCCCTGGTCGCAGAGGAGCGCGAGGGTGAGATTACCCGAGACGGGGACCTTCGCTTCCTTCTTCGCCGTCATCCTTTCCGAGAACCGGGGGCGGTTTAACAAGCAGACGTTCGACCCGGTCGCATTGAG
>DAHXMN010000058.1 GCA_027371725.1 Candidatus Woesearchaeota archaeon
GGGTTTTTGCCGGCCGCCTCGAGGCCGCGCCAGACGATGCCCGCAAATTCTTTCTCGTCGAAGCCGTGCGCGCGGACGCGGAAGGGCGGCTCGACCGATGCGTAGTCGAGCTTCGCGAGGAGGGCCGCCGCGTCGCCGCCAGTCCCACGGAGAAGGACCTCGTGGATCTCGCGCGTGAACGCCAGCCCTTCTTGGAAGGCGGGGACGTCGAGGAGCAGGCAGTCGCCGACGAGCTCTCCCTTCGCACGGTGCAACCGCTCCGCCTCGGCGCGCGCGAGCCGCAGGTTCTCCTTGCTCAGAACGAAGAGGAACATGGAAGAAGAGAGGCGGAGACGTGTTTAAAAAATTACTTCAGCGGGATGATGCTGTAGCTGGAGACCTTTGACGTGTCGTCCTTCATCGCGGGGAGGTTGCTGCAGTCGACGTAGCTCCGGTCGCGGAGCGATGCGAGGACGATTGCGTCGAAGCGGTCGTAGGCGGAGACGGCCGGCGCGGCCTCCTTCAGCATGGCGTACGAGGTGCCGGTCACCGTCACCGCGAGCGTTAGGTCGCCGCCGGGCGGAACTTCGGTCAAGGGCTCGTTCGCGACGCGGTACTCGTTGTACTGGCCGTTCACCAGCGTCTGGAGCTGCTCCGTCGACGCCGTCGCGGTCTTCGTGTCATACCAGCACGCGAGGAAGTACTGGTCCGGCACCACGACCGGCAGGAAGAACGCGTTCGCGTACGAGTAGTTCGCCACCGGGACGGGGGGCAGCGGGTACGGCTCGCCGGCGCTGAGCGGGACGATGAGCTGCGAACGTTCCAGGGACTGCGCGACGCTCACCTCGCGGGTGACGCCGATATCGAGGCCGCTCACGATGATCAGGAGGAGCATGACGACGAGGATTCCGAGGAGCGTCCAGAGATGCCGCTTGCCCGCGGCTCCCGCATCGCTCTTATCCCTCTTCTTCGGCTTCTCCTCCCCTTTCCTGCTCAGCCACGCGGCTATCAGGATCATGAGGACCGCTGAGAAGACGAGCAGGGCGAGGATCCAGTTCCGTCCGAGATCGAAGACGTCGATGATGTACGCGACCGCGATGACGTAGACGAAGAGCGAGAGGATGTAGAAGAGCTTGTAGACCTTCCGCGTCGTGCCGTAGAGAATGCCGAGGACGATGAGGCACGGGATGAGGAGTCCCCAGAAGAGCGGCTGCCAGAACATCACACATCACGCTCCTGGAAGTGACGTCCGAGGAAGAAGAAGACGCCGATGAGCAGGACGAGCAGGCTCGCCTTGATGATGCGGGGCAGGAGGACGAGGTACTCCCATGCGAAGTAGATGATTGCGGCAGCGGCGAAGAGGCTGCCGATTGCGTAGAGGATCTGCTCGAGCCGGAACGCCATGAGAAAAAGGGGCGTTGATGGTATTTAAGGGTATCGTTCCGGAAGCGTCCGACGGAGAAAGAAGGGATGATGAGAGGGCGGAAAGGGGGGTGAGGAAAGACGGGAGAGGGCGTGAAGAGGCGCAGGAAGACGGAATATGCTTGCAATAGGGAAAGAAAATTTTAAAAAGGCGGTTCACCGGAATCTGCATTATGGGAAAGCGCGGACGCCCGACCAAGAGCAGCATCCGGCAGAACGTCGTCGAGATACTGCACTTCATGGACGAGGCGTACGGCTACCAGATCTACAAGGCGTACAAGGACATCTTCCCCGCCGTGACGCTCCGCGTCATCTACTACCACCTCGCGAAGGGGACGAAGCTCGGCGAGTTCCAGGTGGCGGGCGTGAAGAAGACCGCGGGCAGCTACTCGTGGGGGCCGGAAGCCGAACGTATCTTCTACAAGCTCGGCCCCAAGGCGAACCCTTCCATCCTGCCCGAAGTCAAGGCCTACTTCGACAGGAAGTGAAGAGAGACCATATACGGCCACGTTCTGACTATCGCGCTCTTCTTCAGCGTTGCCTTGGAGCAAGACCAGAAAATGACCCGATTCATGCAGGGTCATTTTCGCTATAAGTTGCGAGGGACGAGCAACAATGCTCCGCAACGCTGAAGAGCGCCGAGTGCAGAGAATCTAGAAGAGGAAGAGAGATAAGAGAAGCGAGAAGGCCTACTGCGCCGGGACTTGCGGGCCCCACGCGCCGTTGACGCAGAGCTGGCCGACGCCGCCGCTCACGTTGCCGACGTCGAGCTCGGCGACGCAGGCGCCCGTCAGCGGATCGAGGCACTTCGGCGCCGCGCACGTCGTGGGATTGGAAGCGGCGACGCAGGCGCCGTCGACGCACGTGTTGCCGGCAGGGCAGACGACGGTACTGGCCACGACGGCGCTGCCGTTGCAGTCATACTCCTGCACCGCGCCGCAGCCGCCCGTGCACGGCTGTCCCGGCTGACAGAGGCCGGTGCAGTAGGCGCAAGTATCAGTGAAGGATTGGTTGGCCGTCGTGACGGTCCCCTTGACATAGATGTTCTTCCCGCCGTCGCTGTCCGTGCAGGAAACGTTGTTGCCGACGGCGCAGGCGCCGAGGGTGTAGCCGATCACGTTCGAATGAAGACATGCGTTGCACGCGTTGATGTAGGTCTTGTTCTCGATGCTCGGGCACGGCGCCGCGAAGCACTCGACCATGTTGCCCACGTCTCCGCAGACCGGGGAATAGACATCAGTGCACGCCGTAGCGTTCCTGCTCGCCGCGCTGCAATAGGTGAAGTTGCCGCTCACGCACGCGCCGTCCTGGCACGTGCCGGCGTCGCAGTGCGTGCCGGTGATGTTGATAGCATTGCCGCACAAGGTGTACGGGTTCGTCGTGCCGCAGGCATAGTTGTCCCCGGAGGGCTGGACCTGCTCGCACGGATGGATCGTGGTGAAGGCGCAGCCCGCAGTGCCGTTAGAGACCGTGCATGAGCTGTCCTCGGCGCACGTTTCGTTGCTCGCGACGAGGCAGCCGTCCGCGTCTGCCGTGCAGGTGAAGACCTGCGAGGGCTGCGACGCGACGCAGAACGTGTCGCCGGCGGCCCTGCCGCTGCACGCAGGGTCGGGCGGGCAGCCCGGCAACGCGACTACCGGGTTGTTGAACCGCTGGATGGACCAGCGGCCGCACTGATTGGGCGAGCTGCAGCCGCACTTCCAGGCGCCGGCCACTTTCGTGCAGCCGTAGACGAGGACGTAATTGTCGCTCCCATCGGCGAGGGAGGAGGGGTCGAGCGTCGTGTTCGCCGAGGCGTTCTCCGCCATCCAGCCGGAACCGCTGATCGTCGCCTGGGGGAAGGTGTACTGCTGCCACGCGCCGTTCTCCGAGACGTAATAATACTTGTAGAAGATCATGCCCTGCTGCGACGCGCTCACCGCGATCGGGACCGCGTCGCTCGTCGGGTCGCCGACGACGACCGTGAGGAATGGCGCGTTGCCGGCGAAGATGTTCCACGGCGGGCTGTACCCCGCGGGGATGCCCGACGAAGAGTTGAAGGCCGCGCCGCTCACGTCGCCGCGCACCTCAGAAACGAGGAGCACGGAAATCACTCCTGCTGCGAAGAGAACGACGAGGACGCCGGCGAAGAGACGCCCAGCATCTGATTTTTCAACAGCCATCCGTCGCCTCCCCCAAAACAAATTTATAAAGTTTTCTGTTCCGCTGAACGCGTTTCAGATGGAGAATGGACGGAAGGTGCGAGAGAACCAATCGTCCAACAGCCGCTCCGAGGCTTGGCCGAAAGCTGGTTCGTACCGCGCGTTCACGGTCATCTTCACGCCCCGGCCTTGAGCGCGGCACCGACTGTTTCTTCCACTTGACCGGCCAGTAGGCTCTTCGGCGAATGGACTGCGCCTCCAAGAGACTGCATCGAGAACGGACGCGATCCCACCGGACTCGGTCGACACCTCCGAACGACCGCCGGAAGTCTCGAGGCGCAAAGGGTTCGAGGACGGACCCGTGCGCCAGAGCAGCAGCTCTGCGCGCAGCGCGAAGCGATTCGCCTAAGAGCCCATCCAGTAGAAAACTTTTTATATTGACTTGATGAGTTGCTTGACTTGATGAAGCAGCAGTACGCCCCTCTGATAATCGTTCTCTCCGTCGCCATCGTCGCCATCGTCGGCATCCTGGCCTCGAGCACAGGACTGTTTTCCGGACCGTTCTCCCTGATGAACCGCCTCGGCGAGGCGACGAACGCGCTGACGCAAGGATATGCGGGGAGCGGCTGCACCGATACCGACGGAGGGATTCTGCCGTTTACCGCTGGAAACGTCCTCGCGAACGGCGCCCGGTTTCAGGACCAATGCCTCGCCACGAGCAGCAACCAGAACCTCCTCCTCGAATACTTCTGCAAGAACGCCACGAGCGCCGGCTACAGCATCATCGATTGCGAAGGATACGACATGGTCTGCTCGGATGGCGCGTGCGTGAACGCGTCAGCGTCCAACACGACATCCGCTTCCGGCAACACATCCAACAGCAACCAGACAGGAATGCCGGGGCAGAAC
>DAHXMN010000059.1 GCA_027371725.1 Candidatus Woesearchaeota archaeon
AGCCTGAGTCGGAGTTCATCTGAACCTCCCAGGCACTCTCTACCGGCAGAGACGGGACCGCTTTAAAAAAATGGTGGTAAAGAGGCGCGATACGGAAGAGGAGCGGGTTATACCCGGCACCGGGTTTCAGCGAACATATTTCACCGAACAATTGACCAGAATCCGTGCAACACGTCCCGGGAAAAAGCAGGAATGACTGAAAAGCTTATAAGGTGAAAGGACGGATAGGGACTGCAGCGTTCGGTGCAGTGACGACTGATGCAGAGTCCCGAAGAGTTCAACCGCGACCTTGAGAAGCGCCTCAAGACGTGCGACCGCCATTACCGCTCGAGATACCACAAGGAGTTCTTGCAGAACATAGACGCGCTCGGCCAGTACCGACGGGAGACTGATCTTGAGGACGCGATACGCGAGGCCGCGGGCAAGCGCATCATCTACGTCAGCAACCAGCACCACGTCGACGGCGAAGGGGAGATCGCCTACCGGCTCGGCGGTCAGCTCGTCGAACCGGACGCCCATCGCAGTCAATTGGAGGCGGGCGATCTCGTCGTCGATCCCCTTGGGCAGCGTGATCACCATGCTGCCGCCGCCCGCCTTCGGCAGCGCCGCCTTGTTCTTGACGAGGTGCTCGACCGCGAGCGCCTGGCCGCAGAAGCTCGTCGACATCACCTCGGACGGGTGCCCTTCGGCCGCGGCGAGGTTGACGAGGCGGCCTTCGCCGGCGAGGTAGAGCCGCTTGCCACCGAGGACGTACTCGTCGAGGAACGGCCGCATCCTCCTCGTGGCGGTCGCCGCCTTCCTGAGCGCGGCGACGTCGATCTCCGCGTCGAAATGGCCGCTGTTCGCGAGAAGGGCGGTGTCCTTCATCAGCTTCATGTGTTTGAGGGCGATGACGCTCTTGTTCCCGGTCAAGGTGATGAAGACGTCCCCGATCCTGGCAGCGTTGTCGAGCTTCATGACCCGGAAGCCGTCGAGCGCCGCCTGGAGGGCGCGGAACGCATCCACCTCGGTGACGATGACGTTCGCGCCCAAACCCTTGGCCTTGAGCGAGACGCCCTTGCCGCAGCTGCCGTAACCGCAGACCACGACTGATTTGCCCGCGAAGAGGATGTTCGAGGCGCGCATGATGCCGTCGAGCGTGCTCTGCCCCGTGCCGTAGTAGTTGTCGAGCAGGTGCTTCGTCTTGTTGTCGTTGACCGCGACGACCGGGTACTTCAATGCGTTGTCCTTCTCCATGGCGTGGAGCCGGATGATGCCCGTCGTCGTCTCCTCGCAGCCGCCGACGATCTCCTTGATCAGGTCGGGGTGCTTCTTGTGGATCTCGCTGACGAGGTCGCACCCGTCGTCGATGGTGACCTGCGGCCGGAACGCGATGACCCGGCCGAGATAGCGGTAGTAGTCCTCTGTGCTCTCGCCCTTGTACGCCCAGACCCGGACGCCCTCCTTCGCCAGAGCGGCGGCGACGTCGTCCTGCGTGCTGAGCGGGTTGCACCCGGTGATCGCGACCTCTGCGCCGCCCGCGCGCAGGGTGCGGACGAGGATCGCCGTCTCCTTCGTGACGTGGAGCGCCATGCCGACGCGCACGCCCTTCAGCGGCTTCTCCTTCGCGAAGCGCTTCCGCACCTCGAGGAGCGCACCCATCCGCGCCTCCGCCAATTCGAGGTTCTTCAGCCCCTGCTCCGCGAGCTTGATGTCCTTCACTTCATAGTCCTTGCCGGCATCCATGACCATCACCCGATTTCCGCCAGGGTCTCGTTTCCGTCAGGGTCCCTCGGAGTCAGCCTGAATCGTGATCCGTCTGAATCGGATTCAGCCTGAGTCGGAGTTCATCTGAACCTCCCAGGCACTCTCTACCGGCAGAGACGGGACCGCTTTAAAAAAATGGTGGTAAAGAGGCGCGATACGGAAGAGGAGCGGGTTATACCCGGCACCGGGTTTCAGCGAACATATTTCACCGAACAATTGACCAGAATCCGTGCAACACGTCCCGGGAAAAAGCAGGAATGACTGAAAAGCTTATAAGGTGAAAGGACGGATAGGGACTGCAGCGTTCGGTGCAGTGACGACTGATGCAGAGTCCCGAAGAGTTCAACCGCGACCTTGAGAAGCGCCTCAAGACGTGCGACCGCCATTACCGCTCGAGATACCACAAGGAGTTCTTGCAGAACATAGACGCGCTCGGCCAGTACCGACGGGAGACTGATCTTGAGGACGCGATACGCGAGGCCGCGGGCAAGCGCATCATCTACGTCAGCAACCAGCACCACGTCGACGGCGAAGGGGAGATCGCCTACCGGCTCATCAAAGAGGGCACGGGCGGAAAGAGGACCGTGTTCATAGAGACGGCGAAGGTCGGACGGGACCAGCCGGCGCTTGACGCGTTCATCGAAGGGAGGATGGGCGAGCGGGAACTGAGGCGCGCACTGGAATTCACCCGATGGGGCTATCGCTGGAAGAGCGTCGAGAGCGTATTCCGGGCCGCGAAGGAGACCGGCGCTCGGATCATCGCGACGACCGACCCGATGAAGGTCGATCTCGCACGCAGGGACGCCCTCGCCGCCAAGGTGGTATCAGACTATCTCCTGAAGCATCCCGACCACACGGGTTTCGTCGTCCACGGACCGGAGCATCTCGCGCCGCAAGCGCTGCCGGAGAAAATCGCCGCGTTGAGCGGTGAGCGGGATCGCCTCATCATCCTCACGGGAGTCGAGCAGTGGTATTGGCCGATGATGCGTCACGATGCCAAGAAAGACGGGGTGAAGGTGAACGACGAGGTCTATTGCTTCTATGTCGTCTCCCCGATGATCGCCAACCTGACGCTGCTCGCGAAATGGGACTACGAGGACCTCGAGGAGGAATCGCGTTCGAGGTGCGCGGTCCAGGAGAGCATCCGCTTCTTCATGAAGGCCCTCGACGTGGACGAGGCGGACATCGAATATCCCTATGTCTACAGCCCGCGGAGCAGGCTCGCCGCCGAGGCGCTCAAGGAAGCGAGCGGGAACAACTCAATCGGGAGGAAGATCGCCTATTATGCCCGGAAGGGGCTGCCGGTCTACATCCCTGCCGACGTGAAGACCGCGATCATCAAGCCGGAAGACATCAAGAGCGTAGGGGCGATCGCGGCGCAGGCAATCAGCTACAGCGGAGTGCACCCCCCGGCCGCGAAGGATGAGACGAGGGACGGCATCGGCCGCACCATCTGGCAGGATATCCTGGAAGAGAGCGTGAGCTCGCTCGGAGCGATGATGGTCAATCCGCAACTGAGGACGCCGAACGCCGGAAGGACGGATCTCAGCATCAAAGGGATCGAGGATGCCTGCCGGGATGCGAGGCCGGAGACGGAAGAGTATTACGAACGTTGCCGCGCGGCGGGAAACTCCCTCGGAGAGCGGGCCTACGACGCCTTGCAGGGAGGCAGCATGACGAGAGGGCTCATGAGATTCATCTTCCGCCAGGGCGGGAAGGATGGCGGTTCGGCATACCGTGCGACCGCGATGCTGGCCGGCCTCCCGACCCATTGAAAAGGATCGCGGACTACGCCGTTTTCACTCGGAGTGCACCGTTTTCACTATGCTTTCTCCCCCGCGGACGGAGTTGACGGAGCCGCGCCATCGTCCAGGCTCTTCTCGACGATCCTCTTCTTGAAGAGGCCGCCGAACACGCCTTTGGGCCTCGCGTCGCCGCCCGCGACGTCCGCGCCCGCGGAGCCGTCCGAGAGGTTGGAGCCGACTGAGCCGCCGTCGATGATCGGTGCATGCGCGGGGGGGCGTGCGGAGGAGCTTCCCGCGACCGCGCCTTTCGCCGGCTCATCCGGCGCGTCGAGGTCGATCGGCCCGGTCTTCAGCCGCCGCTCCAGCTTCTCCTTCAGCCGTTTGAAATCCTTCTCGAGGCCGTCCTTGAGCGTCTTGGAACGCTCATCGAGCAGCTTGAGGAGGTTGGTGGTGTGCTTCTCGAAGTCGTTGAACTTGTCGAGGAGGGTGACGAACTCCTTCTTCTCCTCCTTCTGGTCGAGCTTGACGCGCATCTTGTCGAACTCGGACTCCATCTTCTTCATCGACGCCTGGAGGTCGGCGACGACCGAGTCGAACTTGTCGAACTGGCTGAACTTCTTCTCCACCTCGAGGAAGATCGTCTCGACCTTGTCGGCGTGGCGCTCGATCACCGCTTCCATCTTCTTGATGCTGGCGAGCTCCTGCTTCACCTCGTCATTGAGCTGCGCGACCTGCTCGACGCCCTTGTAGAAACCCATCTGGTCGCGCATCTTCTTGATCTCGCCCATCAGGTCCTTGACGATGGCCTCATTGCTCTCGATGTTGGCGCGGAGAGCCTCGACCTTGCCGTCCTGCTTCCGCACCTCGATCATCAGCTTCTCAGGATGCACGCTCTCGACGAGGTCGACCGCCTTCGTGGCCGCGACCTCGATCTTGGACATCGCCTTGTTCG
>DAHXMN010000005.1 GCA_027371725.1 Candidatus Woesearchaeota archaeon
CCGGAAGTACAAGGACGAGATCCTGAAGAGCTGGCCGCCCGAGCTGATCGTCGCGGTCTTCGACAGGCTCGAGATTCCGTACGACAAGGAAGCCGTCCTGAAGGACGAGGAACGCAGCCGCCTGCGGCAGCAGTTCCGCAAGGCAGCGCGGAAAGCCGAGCTGGACGACGACATCGTCGCCGCTGCCGAGAAGCTCATCGATGGGAAGCGCGTCCGGACCAAGGCGTTCTGGGAGTTCGTCGACGCCCTCCTCTCGAAGAGCGTCCCGAAGTACTGGGGGGATGCGATTGTGAAGTTCCTGAAGGAGAAGAAAGACGAGAGGGAAGAGCTCACTTCGTGAAGAGCGGCGTCTTGATCAGCGAATATATCTCTTCCGCCTCGGTCTCCGGGAGCCCGCGCCAGTAGGTCGTCATCTGAAGGAAGAGGGGCTTCCCGTCGCGTTCGAGCATCCCCTCGCACGTCTCGAGACCGTCCTTGCGGTGGATCGTGAGGTAGGATTGACAGGTCTCGCTCGCATCGATTACGGCATCCCTGAGCTGTTCCGCAGCGGCACGGTACAACGCCTGAAGATGCGGCCGCTCGTCGGCAGGGGAAGCGTCCGCTTTCGCGCCGCCGAGGAGCAGGGAATCGTCCCTCTGCCCGGCCTTGATGAGCGCGGAGAGCAGGTCGATATGCGTGAGCGAGAGGACGGAACCGCCGAGCGTCGAGCGCAGATGCGCACGGTATTCCGCGAGATGGATGGCATCCCTACGCAGCAGGTCAGTCGTCCTCCTGAAGCTCTCTTCATCGCGGGGGTCGAAGGCGTTCGCGTAGTTCGTGGCCACGAAGGACATCAAGACCTTCTGCGACGAGGGATCATCGGCGTAGGCGGCGCCGATGATCCGCAGCAAGCGATGGAGCGGGAAGCGGGCCCTCAGGTCGTTGAAGTCGAGCGTCTGGAAGCCCTCCTTGCCTGCAACGTCATAGAGTGTCGCGAGGAACGGGTGAAGTTTGAATGTCGGCGCGTCTTCACCCTTGAAGATCCCGTCGAACTGGGCATGTTCGGCAGGATCCTGCGGATTGATGCCATAGAAGAACGCAGTCCCCTCGAGGATTCCCCTCAGCGAGCGGTCCATCTTGTGCGTGCGGGAAAGATACTCCTCGAAGAAAGAAGGACGGATCTCCTCGTAGTTCCTGACCAGTTTGATCCTCTCGATATCGCTGTGAAGGATGCTGAAGGCGAAGTAGGGCGTGCGCTCGAGAAGCGTCGGCAACGCCTCCTCGAGCGATTGATTTTCGGAGAGGAGAGGGATCAGGTCAGCAAAGAGCTCTTGATGGGGACGGGAGAGATCGCGCTCGGACATCTTCCTGATGGTCCGCTCCTCCGCCAGAGTAATCGTCCGGTCGCGGTTGGCGAAGCGGTAGAGGGTGTAGAGCTGGCGCAGGGTGAGACTGGGCGCGAAGCCATCGTTCTGGAGCCGCCGCTCAGCGGAACGTGCATGGAGCAGCCCATGGGCGATCTGGCGCTCCAGTCCAGAGGGTGCTTTTGACGGGACGCCGGGGAGACCGGTCCGTTTCTTGTCGGCCATGGGGGTGAGCGAGGAAGCGGGATTTATAAACTTTATTAATTTTAATTACCTAATAGTAGTAATAAATTAACCTCCATTTTCGGTCGACAGAACGTGCTGGAAGCGAGGACCATAAACTTTTTATAGCCCCCGCTTCGGGAGTGACAATATGGCCGACAATGAGGAAACGGACAACAGCGAGCAGAACGTCTACGGCAACGAGGGGCGCGAAGCCCTGATGGACGACGGGGAGATCTCCGCAGAGGAAGAGGCATTCATGGCCGGCTACGACGAGACGGAGAAAGAGAAAGAGGACTCCACAGAGGAAGCCTATGACAAGGCGTTCGCGACCCGTCGCACCAAGAAACGGCAGAGCCACAAGGACGACGAGGATGAGGACGAGGAAGACGACTTCTGAATCCTCCCTTGAAACCTGTTTCATTTTTCTGACGATAGAGAAGCAAGCTCGTCGCGCAGGGATGCCCCTCGAGGGACGCAGCGCCTTCGAGAGCGACGGCGGGAGGCTCGAAGACGCTGCAACGCGAAGCGATTCGCCCCAGAGCCCGGAAAAAGAGGAGAAGAAAAAAGAGCCGACTCTTATCGTCGCTCGCGCGCCTCGGCGAGGAGCTCGGCGATCACGTCCTGATAACGCTTCGCGCCGTGCTGGACGTTGTCCCGCGTCCGTACGGAGACCGTGCCGTCCACGACCTCCTTGTCGCCCACGACGAGGATGTAGTTCACCTGGTCGAGCTGCGCCTCGCGGATCTTCTTGTTCGTCGTCTCGGTGCGGCTGTCCAGCTCGGCGCGCAGCCCGGCCGCGCGCATCGCCGCGACGACGCCCTTCGCGTACGGCAGGTGGCGGTCCGAGATGGTGAGGACGCGCGCCTGCACCGGCGAGAGCCAGAGCGGGAACTTCGCCGCGTAGTGCTCGATGAGGATGCCGATGAACCGCTCGAGCGAGCCGAGGATCGCCTTGTGGATCATGATCGGCGTGTGCTTCTTCCCATCCGCGCCCTCGTACGTCGCTCCGAAGCGGAGCGGCAGCTGGAAGTCGAGCTGGATCGTGGCAAGCTGCCATTCGCGGCCGAGCGCGTCCTTGATTCGGATGTCGATCTTCGGGCCGTAGAACGCACCGTCGCCAGGGTTGACGGTAAACGGCATCTTCTTCTTCTTGAGCGTGCCTGCGAGGATGCTCTCGGCCTTCTCCCAGAGGACGGGGTCGCCCATGTACTTCTCCGGCCGGGTGCTCAGGGCGAGACCGTACTCGAAGTGGAAGACGTCATCGTAGACGTGCTTCACGAAGCCGAGGAGCGCCTCGACCTCCTCCCCGATCTGCTCCTCGGCGCAGAAGGTGTGACTGTCGTCCTGGCTGAACTTGCGCACGCGAGTGAGACCGGCGAGCACGCCTTTCAGCTCGTTGCGGTGGAGCGGGGCGAAGTCCGCGATCCTGAGGGGCAAGTCACGGTAACTCCTGCTCTCGTTCATGAAAATGAGGACGTGGCTCGGGCAGTTCATCGGCTTGAGCGAGAAGTCCCTACCGTCGACCTTCAAGGTGAACATGTCCTCGCGGTAGTGCTCCCAGTGGCCGCTCGTCTCCCAGAGCTGCTTGTCATAGATGAGCGGCGTGACGACCTCGTCGTAGCCGCGCTTCATGTACTCCTCACGAACGAAGGCGAGGAGCTCGTTGTAGAGGACCGCGCCCTTGAAGAGGAAGAAGGGGCTGCCCGGACTGTACTCGTGGAACATCACCAGCCCATGCTCCCGACCGAGACGACGATGGTCGCGCTTCTCAGCCTCCTCCAACATCGTGAGGTAGTCGTTCAGCTCCTTCTTCGTGGCGAAGCAGGCGCCGTAGACTCTCGTCAGCTGCTCGCGTTTCGCGTCGCCGCGCCAGTACGCGCCGGCGAGCTTCGTCAATCTGAATGCTTCGAGGAATTTGGTGTTCGGGACGTGGGGGCCGCGACAAAGGTCGATGAAGTCACCCTCGCGATAGGCGCTGCTCCCCTCCTCGAACTCGTCGATCATCTCGAGCTTGAACTTGTTCGCGGCGTAGTCCTTCTTGGCGGCGGCCTTGTCCTTGTACTCGATCCGCTCGACCGCGAGCTTCTCTTTCGCGATCTTCCGCATCTCCTGCTCGAGCTTGGCAAGATCCTCCTCCTTGAGGGAGAGGCTGCCGAAGTCGTAGTAGAAACCGTTCTCGACGACGGGGCCGATGGTCGGTTTCGCGTCAGGATAGAGCCGCTTGACCGCGTGCGCGAGGAGGTGGGCGCAGCTGTGACGCAGCACATCCAGGCCTTCCGCGTCCTTCAAGGTGAGGAGCTGGACCGTCGCGTCGTGGTCGATTGGACGGGTGACGTCGACAGTCTTGCCGTCAACCTTCGCAGCTATCGCCGCGCGGGCGAGGCCGTCGCTGATGGATTGCGCGATCTGGAGCGGCGTCACGCCCTTGTCGAACTGCTTGGCGCTGCCGTCGGGGAAAGTCATCTTGATCTTGGACATGCGATCACCTTGGGCTGTTGTTCTGGAAGGAGATTAAAAAATTAACCGTTCTTGGGCCGAGAAGAGGATCTCACTGCCGCGTGCGCAGCAGGAAGATGCCTGAGAAGGACGTGTTCCACAAGTACTTGTGCCAAGCCATGCCGACGGAACCGGGACGGTGCTATATAAACCTGACGATAAGGAATGCATTCCAGCCGCGATTCTCGCCGCCGCCCCGGCACAATACCCGACGGCGAGCATGGCGCAGCGCCATAATCGCGAGCCGCCATTCTTTTCCCGGACCGGACGGGAGGTTCCGGCTCTGTAGAGGCGGAACCCAGGAACGAAGTGACTGAGACTCGTGTTCGGAGAACGCGAGGATCAGGAGTTCAGGGAGCGACTGGGAACAAATCCGCCGCGGCGACGAGAAAGGGAAAGTTATTGATGTCTATCGGAAGAAGCTGAAGAACCCGCGGCGCGACTTCTTCGCCGGCCTCTTGACGGCCTTCTTCTTGACAGGCCTCTTGACCGCCTTCTTCTGCTTCGCGCTCTTGACCGCCTTCTTGGAGACCCCCTTCTTGACGGACCGCTTCACCGCCTTCTTCAAGGGCTTCTTCGTCGTCTTCGTGATCGCCTTCGGAACCTTCTTCATAGCCTTCCTGACCGCCTTCTTCGCAGGCTTCTTGACCGCCTTCTTCTTCGCCATCTTCTTCTTGGCAGCAGCCTTGGGAGCTTTCTCGGGAGCTTTCTTCGGTGCCTTCCTCGCGGGCTTCGACTCCTCGCGCGCCACGACAATCGGCACGGACTTCCGCTGCATGACCATCTTCGGCAGGATCTTCTCAGCACGCGGCGCGGGCTTCGGTTTCTCCTCCGCCTTCCCCTCCGCCTCGACGATGCCCGGCGGCGGCGCGACCGTGACGCCTTCCGGTTCGACGGTGTAGATGAACGTGTTCCGGACGCCGGTGTTCTTGTACTTGAGGAGGTTGGTCTTCCGCAGCTTCTTGAGGCTCATCGTCACGGAGCCGATGCTGACGCGCAGCTGCTCTGAGATGTCACGGCTCGTGAACCACTTCCCCTTATGCTGGGTCAAAAAATCGTAGACTTCCTGCTGTCCTATCCCGACCACCCGCCTTTCGGGGGGAAGGAACCCGCGGACTATTTAAACCTTACTTTTTGCGATTTAAAAAGGAACAGACCTTATTTAAAAATAAACTGCGCTTCATTTATAAATATGAACTGCGATTCAGAGAAGCAACACAGTCCCCGTGACGAAGAGGACGAAGCCGATGGCGAAGGCGCCCCAGCCGTACCACTCCATCTGGCTCATGCTTGAGAAGTACCTCTTCACCGAAGCGATCCACCGGTTGAGCGAATCATTGAACTGCTGGCTGAGCTCGCCGAGGTCCATGCGCGAGAAACGGGAAAATGGGTTTATAAATGTTGTCGTCTACTTCGATGGCCCCGAGGCGACGCCAACGCAGACGGTCTTCTCCGTGTGGCAGCTCGCGCAGCGGTACGTGATGTAGCGCGAATTGCCGGAGTTGAGCGTCCCGACCTTCGTCATCTGGGTCCTGCAGAGATCGCATTGCGGATTGTCAGCCATGAAAAGCACCTCGTCGTCGCTAATCGACCCCGCCGCGGCGACTATATAAATGTTCCGGGGGCGTCGGGTCTGTAGAAAGTGATGGTCGCCAGCCAAAAGGCGAGGCGTGCGGAGAGACCGTCAGAGGCAGAGTAGGGGGGGGACGCCCCCTACGGGGACGAAGCCATTCAGAGCGGCAAGCGATTGCCGAGCAGTCGGCGACCCGAGCAAGAGCGGGAACGTTCTACAGGCCCATGGGGCGTCCAGAGGCAATCAATAAAAGAGGACCGCCCTTCCTGCGGGCCATGGAGCTTCTCCCAGGGCTGGAGCCGGACGGCGCGGCGCTCTACCTCCCGGCGAGCAAGGCGCTCGTCCTCGCGGACCTCCACATCGGGTATGAGGAGGAGAAGCGGAACCGGGGCGTGCTGCTGCCGGCCGCGCAGCGCCGGCTCTTCATCGACGAGATCGAGCGGCTGTTGGAGCGGCACGACGTCGAGCGGATCGTGCTGGCGGGCGACGTGAAGCACGAGTTCGGCAGGATCTCGCAGCAGGAGTGGAGTGGCGTCCTCGGCTTCCTGCGGCGGCTGCAAGAGCACGCCGTGGTCGAGGTGATCGCGGGGAACCACGATACCCTGCTCGCGCCGATCCTCGCGAAAGAGCCGATCCCGCTCGTGAAGAGCGCGCTGCTCGGCGACGTGCTCGTCGTCCACGGCGACGCGACGCTGAAGGAGCTGATCGAGGAGGGCGCACTCAAGAAGGAGGAGCTGGCCGCAGCGAAGACGGTCGTGATGGGCCACGAGCACCCCGCCTTGCGGCTGACGGACGGCATCCGGACGGAGACGGTGAAGTGCTTCCTCGTCGGCAAGACGCGGCAGGGCCGACGGTCGTTGCCGCTGGTCGTGGTGCCGTCGTTCAACCCGTTGAGCTACGGGACCGATGTGCTCCGGGAGCGGCCGCTGGGGCCGCTCCTCGGAGCGTTCGGTGATTTCTCTGCCTTTGCGCTTGTTGATGGGAAGGTTTTGGCGTTCGGGTCGGTAGAAACTCTGCAAAGGCGTGAGCGTGAGTTCATTCGATGATGGAGCTGATGACCTCCTCTTCTTTGTCGAGGGCGAGGCAGTCCGCCTCCAGGATGGCGATCTTCCCCTCGGGAACGCGGCTCCTGTTGAAGCAGTAGCCGTCGAAGTGGTAGAGTGTCGGACTGCATTTGAGCATGGAAACCCCTTTGTCGCAACGTATTCAGGTATACTAAAACGTATATTGGTATATCTAATATATAAATGTTTTGGTGAAGAGTGAAGAGGGGGCTGTAGAAACTCTCGTTTCATGCACGTTACTCAGAACGTCTTGTTCTCCGAAGTGCGACGTGACGCGCAGGCCACCCCGGAAGATCGTCGGTCTCAGGCCACCGGGCTCGGAACAAGTCATCGTTCCGGAGCACCGGAAACTTCTCGGCGTTTCCCGCGGCTTCGAACCATATCGCATCGGGCTCCGAAAAGCCCGCCCCCCGGTCTCCGAACTGCACGAGAGAGCTCTGATCGCCAGCGACGATGGGGCAACGTCACTTCGTTCTCAGGTTCCTCGGAGCCTCGGAACCGATCCCCGCATGGACTTTGCCGGTCTATTCGCCACGGTTCGATCCAAGAATCCGAAGACTCCGGTTCGGAGAAACGGAGAATCAGGGAACTCGGAGCGCGACGGAGGCCGACAATCTTCAGTTTCTACAGACCAGGTGAATGGTGAAAGCGAAACGTAAAACTGATTGAGAAGAGAACTCAAGGCACGCACAAGGCGATGGGAGCGAGAGCACGGCGCTAGAAGGTGCGGCCGTAGTCACGGTTGATGCCGCGGCGGAGAGACTCAAAACCGAGCAGGTATTCTCGGAAAGAGAGATTCTCACGCTCACGCTGCCAATCGGTGAAATTGTTCGCCTTCACAATCGCTTCCACGAAGCGATGACCGACGACGTGCACGATCTCGTCCGCGGAAAGCTCCTGGCGGGCAAGGAAGGTAACGCCGTCGACGACGAAGTTCATCCGGTAGACCTGCTGTCCTGACGCCTTGCTCAATGCGACTGCGAAGAACTCGTTCTGCTGGAGCGAACGGATGGCGAGAGGATTGACACGCTCGAGCTCCGAGACGATGCGGCCAGCCTCCTTCCGACCGTAGCTCTTGTCGCCGCTCTCGTGATAATAGCGCTCGCTCTCATATCTCAGCCGCGTCACCGCGTTCACGATGAGGGTGCCGAGATCATGATACCTCGCGCCACGATTGCGCAGTTGCACGAAGGGTTCGCGAAGGCTCTTCATGTTCTCACAGCTTCAAAGCCAGTGCAGCCGCGTCCGAACGCTTGATTAGGCTCGGCGGCAAGGCCAAATGGGCGTAGAGCGGCTCTCCCTTCAGCTTCTCGGAGAGATGGGCGAAACCGCTCGTGCGTTCGTTGAGGAACTTGACCATCCCTGGCGTGTTGATGAACGATTCTATCTGCTTGAGGTCGCCCAGGAAGACCATCTTGCTTCCGCGACCGACCCGCTGGAGGATCATGTTGAGCTGGCCGCGCGTGTAGAGGTGCGCCTCATCCACGATGATGTACTGCTTGCGGAGAGTGCGGCCGCCGATGTCCGCCGCGACCTCGTAATTGACGCATTCATGGCTCTGGAGATGCTCGATTTGCCGGCGAATCGCCTCTTTCTCGCGCCAGAGTTGCTTGTCATGATAGCCGAAGATTTCCTCGAGTGCATCGACGATGGGGATCATGAAGCGGCTCATCTTCTTCTCCTTGTCGCCAGGAAGCGTCCCGAGATCCTCGCCCACGGTCTTCATGGGACGCATGTACAGCAAGCCGTTGTAGAGGCGTTCGTTCACCTTGAGGAGCCCGACCAGGACGGAGAAGAGCGTCTTGCCGCTGCCGTGGGACGCTTCGACCGAGACCACGGGGATGGCATCATCCGCCAAGAGGTCGACAAGTACCTTCTGCTCACGGTCAGGGACAAGGGTCCGGTTCAGGGGGAGATAGAGTACCTTGTTCTCGTTCTCAGTTTCCCCGCCCCGCTCACGGTTCTCCTTCTTGAACCCCTTCCTCAGCCGCCGTACGAGCGTGTTCATCTCCTCTTGCGTCTTGATCTCGTAGTCTTGGCGTTCGAGGTCGCGCTTCAGTTTTCGGTCGCAGAACGGGGCATTGAGCAGGGCGTGTTTCAGGCGTTCATGGTCTTCCGACCGGAAGAAATCGAATTTCTGCTCAAGGGACACGGGCTTGCGCTGAGGGGTCGTCGACCGTGTCCAGGACTGGTCCGCCATCTGCTGCTGGAACCAGTCGTAGTGCACGAGGGAGTCGAGCACCCCCGCAGGATTGTTGACACGGTTCACGAAATAGATTCGTTCGGATGCCTTTTCCGGAACGTCGCTCTTGGGAAAGAGGGCGACCACCTGATTTGGCGAAAGCTCTTCCGGAGCGATGCCCAGATCGACGATGGTCGCTCCCCGCGAAGAAGAGAGTTCCCGGAAAACGGCGGAGGACACCACCCGGCGATAGATGCCAGTATAGCGTTGGTGAGGGTCCTTGATCTGCTCGTAATGGAAGGAGTCCGCCGAGAATCCGGCCTCGAAGACCTTGTCTCGAAAGCTCTGATCCTCGCTGATGAAGCGGATGCGCCCCTTGAAGTCCGTCAAATCCTTGCCGTACTTGGCGACCGCCTGCTCGATCGCCCAGAGGATGCGGTCATCACGGTTCGGCTCGTAGAGGTCCTTCGCCCATTCGAGGAACGCGCTCTCCTCATGCTTCACCCCGAGCACCAAGGCGCCGTTGGGAAGGGTCAGGGCGGCGGTGTCCGAGAAGAGGGAGTGCGTTTCGCTCTCTCGGCGCAAGTAGCTCAGCAGGTTGCGGGCGAGGAGGGCGGCCTGGCGCGGGGGGAACGGTCGCTGGTCATCCTTGCGGAGGTGGTCCAGCTCCCATTCCACGATGGAGGGGATGATGATGTTGTTCGGCTCCTTCTGCTGACGGTCATGCTCGGGGACGTAGACTTGGAGCTGACCGGGGTACTCGTCAAGAGGGAGGACGTCGGCGTTCCCGGAGAGTATCCAGATTGCGGCGGGGTTGTTGACGAGGACGTTCGTATCCGGCAAGAAAGTCTTACGATTGTTCTCGACCAGTCCCTCTAAGCCAACAACAGCCATACTCACTCGCGAATGAGAACGAGTATAAAAGAATTCCTATGCTGAAAAAGCGAGTCTACAGCCGTTTCTTCTCCGCTTTCGGCGAGATGATGGCGCTGTTCCCTGTCGGGTCCTTGAGGACGAGCTTGAGCGGCTCCTGGCCCCAGAGGACTCTCGTGAGCTTCTTGAGGTGGTTCTTCGCCTTCTGCTCGGTCTCGGCGTCGCCTTCCTCCTGCGCGGCCCGTTTGAGGTGCTCGATCTGGTTCTTGAGCCGGTTGAGGACGCCTTCGACGTTGGTGATGTAGCCGTTCGCCGCCTCTCCCGGCTCGATGGAGCCGATCATGCCGATCTTGACGAGGGCGTTCGCGGACTTGATGACCCTGATCCTGAGGTCCTCCTCGGACGTTATCTCGAGCGTGTACTGGCACGGGTCGTGCGCCTCCTCGGCCTCGAGGTCCGCCTTGTGGTAGCCGCATGCGCCGCAGTCCATGCTGAAGAGGTAGCAGACGCCGAAGAACGGGACCTCGCGCCTCGCCTCGGTGAGGGTCAGTTGCTTCTCGTGGCAGACCGGACAGACCTCGCCGGTGACGGTCTCGAAGTCGCTCGCGTCTGGCTCGGCTTTCGAGACGGGTGCTTTCGCCATGCGTCCCGCCCCGGCGAACACGGTTTATAAACATTGTGCGGGAGAAAACTATATTCTTATCTGATACGGAAAAGAAACGTCGCCCTATCTTTCGGAAGCGTTGCGGAGCATTCATTCTCCCATCCGGTTCGGGCAGATTGTCGGGCGCTCGCAGTCATGGCGACCGTCACCATACTTCCGTCCGGGCCTTGTTCCGAGGCAACGCTCTTTGGCCAGTAAAGAGAACAGCATAGGAAACGAATAACAAAGAAGTCAGACGGCAGTAAAACTAGGACGCACGAATAATGAAGAGAATGAGGAAAAGGATTGTACGGAAGGGTTTACGCATTCTTGAGGTCCTTGATCTTGTCCTTGAGGAACTCGATGGTGCGGGTGTTGTCCTGCTGGTGCATCAGGCTGCCGCATTCAGGGCACTTGAACTGGAACTCCATCGCTGTGTCGAAGTCCATGCGCGAGCAGGCGTTGGTGCAGAGGTAGAACGTGTTTGACTCCTCCTTGGCGAGGCGCTCCTCGAGCTTCTCCAGCTTCTGCGTATTCAGCTTCTCCTGGATCTGCGGGATCATGGACTCGTTCAGGTCCCAGTAGCAGATGTACCAGCCCTTGATCCGGTCCTTCTTCCGGATGAAGGAGACGATGTTGTGCTCGAGGAGCTTGTAGAGGATGTTCCTCGTCTCGTTGATCTCCATCTCGAGCTCTTCCGCGACGATGAATTCGCTGATCCGGGTCTTGCCGCGGAGGAAGTCGATGACGGGGAGCGCGTGCTCGCCGACCACTTCGGTGACCACCTCCTCGGTCTGTTTCCGGTTGGGCTTCGTGAGCTTCAGTTTCTGGTTCATGGTGGTTTCCTCATCAGTTCTTTTGGATGTCTTCATGGATCGGTGTGCGACAGCACAGCCTCCCTCTTTTCTTTCTCATACTCTCGAACGATGCGCAGAACACCCCGTTGGACAAGGGTGTATGCTCCCCCAATTCTAAGGACGATTCCTGGGATTTACCATATATAAACCTTTCGGTCAGAAGTGTGCCGTTTCTGTATACGTAGAGGAGGAGAATGTGAGTTTTCCACGCAAAGAGGAGTTGGACAATTTCCACTGCCCAGGAACGAGCACACGCCTCAGTTCCGGGGGATCTGCGCGCAGGAATACTGCGCGGCGACCACGCCGCCGGCGCACCGCGCCTCGCACGCGTTCGGGAAGGTCATATAGATGTTGTCCATCTTGGCGCAGACCGGCGAGAAGCCCGCGCAGGAATCACAGCTCTGCGTCGCAGTAGCGGAAGACTGGCTCGCGACCACGTTCCCGGTCGGGCTCACCGAGGCGAGCGCATCCTGGCTCGACGCGAAATCATACCGCGAGAAGAGGCCGATGACGCCGACCAACGCGACAATCAGGACGATGCCGAGGATCGCTCGTTCCATGCAACCACGCTCCCTGCACAGGTTCCAGGGACGGCATTTATATAAATCTTTGGGTGGGCAAATAGGAATATTTATAAATCTCCGTCGGCGGGGAGGAAGCATCACGGTTCGGCAGGTGAGACGAACATGAGACGAATAAACAGACGCGCTTCTCTCGAGATCGGCGTCAACACGATCGTGATCCTGGTGATCGCGATGATGCTCCTCGGCCTGGGCATCGGCTTCATCCGCGGCCTCTTCAACAAGGCGAATCAGCTGCCGGGACTCATCGACACGAGCCAATGGCAGAACCCGCCGACCGCGTCGACGCCCATCGTCCTGACGCCGAGCAGCGTTCAGGTGAAGGGCGGCGACTCCACCAACATCGTCGTGGGAATCTATAACAAGGAGCCGGGAAGCAGTTCGTTGACGTTCAACGTCAACATCTCGAGCTGCACGGGCGGCGTCGTCCCCTCGGTGAAGACCCAGCCGGCAACCATCGCGGCAGGCGACAGCGTCGGCATCCCGATCATCGTCACCGCGGTCGATTCAACCCATGGCAACGCCAAGCTCCTCCCTGACCAGTACATCTGCACGATGGTTGCGAACGCGACGGTCACCGGCACCAACGCGGTCGGCTACCAGACGCAGTTCATCATGACGGTGACGAGCTGAGAGGTGAATGACGATGGCGAAGATCAAGCGGCACCTGACACGGCAAGAGGAGTTCGACATCCTCAAGCTGATCCTGGACAAGTTCCTCTGGCTCGGCGTGGGCATCATGGCGTACGGGTTCTACCGCATGGTGACCCTGAACAACGAGCTCTGGTACGGCCTCGCGGTGATGGTCGGCGGCGCGGTCATCCTCCTCATCTTCATGAGCGTGCTGGTGCGCGAGTACCACTTCATGAAAGAATGAGGCCGGAGAGAAACGTCTTTTTCTGTTCAACCACGAAGGATTGGGTGAAGACGATGCGAGCACGGCGCGGCATGGAGCTGGCGGTCAACACGCTCGTCGTCATCATCCTCGGCGTCGTCATCGTGGGCGGCGGCATCCTCCTCATCTCGAAGATCGTGGCCAAGGCCTCGAGCGTCGTCCCCGAGGTGAACGACCAGACGCAGCAGGCGCTCTTCAACGTCCTGCTCAACTCGAAGCAGCGGATTGCGGCGCTCGACAACGTCCAGACCGCGGCGCGGAACAGCTACGCACGGTTCGCCCTCGCGTTCCAGAACCAGCAGGCCGGCCAGGAATCGACGTTCACCGTGGCGGTGGATGCCACGCCGGAATCCTACCCGAACACGGCGCCGAACAACGCAGACTGCGGGGCAAGCCCGCAGAACTGCCCGAACGCGACGGCGCTCCCAGGCCCGTACAAGCTGCCCCGGTACGGATCGCAGGCGTTCTACGTCCTCGTCAACGTGCCGCGGAGCGCGCCGACCGGCGAGTACACGTTCAGCGTCGAGGTGTACAACGGCACCACGAGCCAGCGGGACAATGCGCATCTCTACGCCCGCACCAAGGTCAGCGTCGACGTCGAGTGAGCAAGCGTCATTTCTGAGCGTCGCAGCCGGGCAGGCATACGAGACGTTTCCGAGTCAGCGTCCGTACGAGCCGGTACCGAGCATCGTGGCGCGGTCATCCCCTGCGCGACGCGCAGCGCGTGCTCGTACGGTCACGAATAAGAAGAAAGGGGCGTTCTGGCTACAAACCGACTGCGACTACAGCCGGAGCAGCTCCTCGAGAGCTTCATACGGGTCCTTCGCCTTCGCGACGCCGCTCGCGAGGAGGACGCCCTTCGCGCCGAGGAGGAGCGCGATCCTCACGTCTTCCGCGGCGTGGACGCCTGCGCCGACGAGGAGCGGCGCCTTGATGAGCTTGACCGCGTCCTTGATCAGGCCGGGGTCCGCGGCGCTGACGCTCACCGTTCCGCCGATCAGTTCGGGAGGCTCGACCGCGACGAATTCGGGAGCGAGGTTGGCGAGCGCCGCGCCCTCTTCCGCGGTCCTGGCGCAGAGCACCACCTTGAGGCCGGCTTCTTTCGCCTGCCGGACTGCTTCCTCGAGCTGCTTGCCCGGCAGACGGTGCTCGGAGTGGTTGAGGAGCGTGCCGACAGCGCCTTCCGCCTTGACATCCTCCGGCAGGATGAAGCCGGTATTCTGCCCGGGATCGATGGGGTCGACGTGCTCGGCGTAGACGGGGATCGTGACTTTCGAGGAGACGCGGTAGATGTCGGCTGCCTGGACCGCGACGCGGATGTCAGCGTCGTGCCGCTTGGCGGCCTGTTCGCAGAGCTTCGCCAGCCGCTCAGCCCGCTCGCCAGTGGCTTGCGCGTACGTCTTGAAGTTGACGATGATGACCGGCTTCATGGTCCCCTCTTTCTCCAGTTCCCAGTCGGGTCATGATATAAAGGTTTTGCTGATAAATCAATAGTGATGAGTCTCAGGAGCGGTTTAGTTAATAGTAATCGATTAGTTAGTAGTGATTATTAGTAGTGATGTAATCGTTATCAGTAAAAGTTATAAAAGTTATTAGTAATTGATATTAGTAATTGATATTAGTAATTGTCAGTAGTAATTATGAGTGATTCTGGTCCGCGGGATTCTAGTCCCGACGTTTTTTCTTCTCCGCGCCCTTCTTGCCCGGCCAGTACCACCAGACGAGCATGAACGCGCCGATGACGGCCATCGCGAGGGAGAGCCATTGACCCGCCTGGATCCCTGTCGCGTGGACGATCCACTGCGCCGCCGGCGTCGGGTCGGGTTCGCGGTAGAAGTCGGTGAGGAACCGTCCGAGGCCGTAGAGGAGGACGAAGAGCCAGAGCACAGTGCCTTCGCGGAGCCGCTTCCGCCACGAGTCCATGTAGGCGAGCGGCGCGAGGATGAGGAAGAGGAGGAGCTGGTGGCCGGCCTCGTAGAACTGGCTCGGGTGCCGGCAGCCCGGGATGGCCGGGTTGTCAGGGTAGTTGATGCACCACGGCACCGAGGTCACCGTCCCGGGCAGCTCGCCGTTGACGAAGTTCGCGATGCGCCCGAAGACGAGCATCAGGCTGAGCGGCGCCATGAGGAGGTCGCCGAGCGCATAGAACCGCACCTTGCGTCGCCGGCAGAAGAGCCACGCCGCCAAGGCGGCGCCGACGAAGCCGCCGTGGAACGACATGCCGCCTTCCCAGAGCGCGACGATCTTCCACGGCGCTGCTGCGAAATAGGATGGGTTGTAGACGAGCGCGTACGTCAGCCGCGCGCCGATCAGGGTGCCGAGGATGAGCCAGACGACGAGCTCCTCCGCGCCGTCGCGATCGAGGTTCTCCACGACGCCGCGCTTCGCCCAGCGGACGAGCAGCCAGTACGCGAGCAGGAAGCCGGCGACGTAGACGAGGCTGTACCACCGCAGCGCGAACGGCCCGAGCTGGACGATGACCGGGCTGAGATCGTAGGTGAAGGGCATGAGCGCAGCAAGACGGTAGACGTATTAAAAGGTTTAGGTGGGCGTCATCGTTGCGGCCTAGCCGCCCTCCCTCCGGTGCGGGGTTTTGTCGGGCGCTCACGATTATGCGGTCGCTTCTGGCTCCCGTATGTTCGCGCCCGTCAATCATGCCAAGGCGACGATGATGCCGAGAGGAGGATTGAAGATGGTAAGAAGACGACGTTGATAAGAAGAAAAGTGAGAAAAGAAAAGAAGGAAGATGCTCAGCCGAAGTGCCTCTTGATCTCCTGCTCGAACATCTCCTTCGGGTACGCGCCGCTGAACCGGCCGACCTCCTTGCCGTCCTTGAGGAAGACCGCCGTCGGGATGCCGCGGATGCCGTACTGCATGGCGAGCATGCCGTTCGCCGGCTCCTCGGTGTTCACCTTGCCGAAGACGATGTCAGGGTGCGCCTTCGACGATTCCTCGAAGATCGGGCCGAACATCCGGCACGGGCCGCACCACGGCGCCCAGAAGTCCAGGATCGCCTTGCCTTTCTTCGCCTCGTTGAAATTCGCCGGAGTCAAGTGGACGACCATATCGATTCACCTCGGATAGTCCTTGGATGCCCCTTGAAAAAACGGGTTGTTTAAAAGGATTATGTGCGAGTGTGAAGAGGTGCACGTTCCACGCACTACTTCAGCTTCCCGATAGCCTCCTCGACGGTGACGAGGGACTCCTCGCCGCTCGCCATGTCCTTGAGCTTCACCTTGCCCGCCTCAAGCTCCTTCTTGCCGACGATGACGACGAACGGGATGGAGTAGCTGTTCGCGTAGTCCAGGTTCTTGGAGATCGAGCGGCCGTTCAGGTCGAGGTCGACGGGGACGCCCGCCTGCCGGAACTGTTCGGCGACGGCGAACCCGTCGTTGGGAGCTTTGATCGGGATGACGTATGCTTTCGCGAGGGTGCGTCTTTCCGCCGGATTCTTCTCTTTCAGGGCGTCCATGATCGGCTCGAGGCCGAAGCTGAACCCGACGGCGGGGTAGGCCTGCTTGTTGTCGAGGAGGCCGGCGATCAGCGTGTCGTACCGGCCGCCGCCACAGACGGACGAGGTGACCTTGCTCTCCGGGACGAAGCCCTCGAAGACCGTGCCGGTGTAGTAGGCGAGGCCGCGCGCCAGGCTCGGGTCGAAGACGACGTCCGCGGCGTCGGCGAGGTAGGAGAGAAGCTCTGCCAATTCCCTCGTGCCGGGTGTTTCTCCGACGTATTCTTTTATCAATTCAAATTTTTCATCGTTGGATTTATTATCAGTGCTGATGGTTATGATGAAGTCGACGCTCGCCTCGGGGATGGCCTTCTCCGCGAGCTCCTTCTTCACGTCGGCGAGCCCGATCTTCTTGAGCTTGTCGAGGACGAGCATCGCCTCGACCGCCCGCTCCTTCGGGACGCCGCCCTTCTCGAGCAATTCGTCGAGCAGCTTCCGGTTGTTGACGCTGATCTTCACGGGGAGGCCGAGCTCCTTGAACCCAGCGAGCGCCATCCGGACGCATTCCGCGTCAGCGAGGATGGAGGCGGAGCCGACGACGTCCGCGTCGCACTGGTAGAATTCTCGGTACCGGCCGAGCTTGATCGGGCCGTCGCGGTAGACGCGGCCGATCGCGTACCGCTTGAACGGCTGCTTGAGCTGCGGGTTCATCCCGACGAAGCGGGCGAACGGCACGGTGAGGTCGTAGCGGAGCGCCAATTCACGGTCGCCCTGGTCCTTGAAGCGGAACGTCTCCTTGAGTATCTCGGCGCCGCCGGCGTATTTGGCCGAGAGGACGTCGAGCCGTTCGAACGTCGGCGTCTCCAGCGGGTTGAAGCCGTACCGCTCGAAGACCTGCTGCAACGTACTGATGAGCTTGTTGCGGAGGATCATCTCCTCCGGCGGGAAGTCCCGCACGCCCTTGGGCAGTTGAAGCTCCATGATGGTTCACCGGTGACTGGCTGTTTTTATAGTTTTATGATTTCTGTTCAGCATCTTCGAAATCCCCGATGTCTATCCGCGGGCGCTGCATCCCCGGAGGTCCTCGGTAGCGGGACGCTACCGGGACGCTCGGAATCCTGAGGATTCCGGCGCACGAAGACCCGCCTCTCTACGGGTCTTCGTTGCCACGGCGAGCCCTGTGCTCGCCTGCGGGGCCGTCCCCCCGCGACGCGCTGGCTGTCGTGGCCGCGGGGATTTCGACCTGAGGATGCTGAACAAAAAGGTTCATGTAGGAAAAAACGAGGGCCGCGGGCGAGAGTCGAACTCGCGTCTGGAGATCCACAGTCTCCCATCCTAACCGTTGGACGACCGCAGCCATTGCGTATGAGCGTGCCGAGAAGGCGTATGCATCCGGGAAGAATACTGCGACGTAGTCGGGAGGGGCCTACCGATGATGAAGGCAACCAACTCGCGTCATGATAGAGTGAGAGAGGAAGGGCGTTCTTTATAAACATTACTGAAAGCGGCCGAAGGATATGTCATCGGGATGTTCACGGGAGAGCGCCCGGAAGACCAACCCCCGTCTCGCGAGAACCGGTGCGACGTAAAGACCTTCTTGGGCGACTTCAGGAATAGGACCGAAATACTCCCTGACGGTCCTCGACGCGATCGAAGCGACACAAGACCCATAATATGTCCCGCAGAACCCTATCGAAAGCTCTTCCACGGGCTTACCTGTCTGAGATGCGATCGGAGCAAGCAGGCGAGAAGGCGCTCGAAACTCCGACCGATCGACAACACGCCATACGCCCGGCGGCGCGGACCGGATCCAGTCCTTTACCCGTCGGTCATACAGCCAGGGAACGATGACGCCCTGCTTGCCCTCTGTGAAGAGATAATCGGTCAGGGCCGTAAAGAGATTCCGGTCTTGCGGAGTCCGGCGCTCCATGTCAGGGTGTATCTGGACAAGGCCATCCTGCTCCTCGAGCATCTTCCTCAGAGAATCCGTGAGCGTGTCCATCGGGTGCAGGAAGATAGCGAGAGTATAAAAACGTTTCAGGAGGTTCAGGTCTGTAGAACGTCTCGCCGGAGGCGCCGTTCCTGCGGCGATCGCCGTCGCCCGCCCGGACCGTTGACCGATCGCGTTCGACGGAAGGGCGCAGAGCCGCCCAATCGCCTCGGCAGGAACGGACGACGTTCTCTACAGACCCGGGAGGTTCAGTAGTTCACGAGGACTTCCACGTCCTTGCCGAAGACCGTCTTGAGGTCCTCGAAGATCGGCTCCTTGATGAACGCCTTGTGCGGGATCTTCAGGTTGGCGAGCGCCTGCTCCAGCGCTTCCAGCGACGAGCCAGTGATCCTGCCGAGGCCGCCGTTCGGCTTCAATTCAGCGCGGGTAATCTCTTTCTGCTCCGCGTCCACGTCGTGGATGATGAACGCCTCCTTCTCGAGGAGGATCACCTCGCCGTACTTGTCGCCGTGCTTCACGCGGATCTTGGCCTTCTCGAGCTCGCGGCCGCGCTTCCGCTGGATGTGCTCCACCATGAAGCGGAGCAGCTCGCGCGCCTCCTTCTTGACGCGGTGCGCCTCGGCCATGGCGAGCTTGCCCTTGTCGTAGTCGCGCTTCGCCTTCTCTACCTCCTTCAGGACGCGGAGGTACTTCTCGGGGATGATGCCGGCGTGCACGACCTCGGTCTCGAAGAGCCGGATCATCGCCTCGTCAGACACCTTCTCGATGCCCTCGAGCTTGAGGATGTCCCGCACCACGGTCACGGTTGACTCCCAGACCTGGACGACGTCCTCCTTCTCCTTGACCTCCTCGATCTGCTCGAAGAGCTTCGCGAGGCGTTTCAGATACTTGTCGACGGAGCCGATCAGGTCGTCGAGCTCCACTCCCGTAACGTCCTTCTTGGTGAGGTGCTCCATGTCCTTCCGCACCTTGAGTATCTTCTCCAGGATCCTGACATACTCCTCCTCGAGGAGCTTTTCCTTCTTGACGAAGACGTCGCGCATCACTTCCGGCGTCTCTTTCGGCGTCGGCGGGGGCAGGCCGTAGAGCATGATGGCCGCCTGGCTCGGCGTGAACGTCGCCCAGAACGTGTCCTCCATCGCGATCTCGTTCAGCTTGAACCTCATCCGCTGGAGCATCTGGTCGCCCGTCGACTTGTAGATGTCGATCGCTTCCGAGGACGGCTTCACCTTCCCCATCTTGAGGAGCTGCTTCCACGGCATGAAGATGCCGCGGTCGTAGAACGGGATGCCGTCCCGCAGGAAGGTGAAGATGATCGGATTCGCTTCCTTGATGTTGTCCCAGAAGTCGGTGAGGATGTAGACCTGGATGTTCAGCTTGTTCTTGATCCCGGTCATGTTCCCCGCGTCGATGCCCATGCCGATGATGATCGCGCGCAGCTTGTCCTTGAGCTCGGCGCGCGTCATCTTCTTCACGTCGGTGTCATCTATTACTATGAAGACATCGATGTCGCTCTCCGGGGTCGCCCTCCCTTGGACGAGGCTCCCCGCGAGCACGTAAGAGACGATGTACTTCTCGAACTTCTTCAGGACCATCGTCTTGTGGATCTCCGCTATCTTGACCGCGGCGAGCATGCCGCCGTCGTAGACGGGAGCGCTCATGGCGATCATCTGCAGCAAGTCGTGCTTGCCGTCGTAGCACGCCCGCCACAATTCGCTGAGGAGGAGGACTTCCGGCTTGAGGTTCTTGTCCACGTCCTGCGCCTGCGCGTCGACCAATCCTTGCAGCTTCTGCTGGAGGTCGGCCTTCGCCATCTTCGTGCTGTCCGAGTCGTCCATCAGGACGAGGACGTTGATGTCGTCCTTGTGCTCGGCCTCTTTCGCCGGCGGGAGGAGCGCGATGCCCATGGTGTAGTCCTCGAACTTGGCCCGCACCTTCTTCTCGAACTTCTCCAGGAGCGATTTGATCGCCTCGAGCCGCTTCCGCGCCTCGTCCGGCAGCTGCTGCTCGGCAGTGAGCTGCGCCTCGACGCCAGTCAGCTGGTCATCGGCCGTTTGCGCCGCTTGAGAACCCTTCTTCGCCTCTTTCTTCGCCAATGAGCATCACCTTGCCCCGTCGTCGACGGCTGTCGCGAAGGGATATCCTCGCCAGAGCCCGACGCGATTTATAAATATTATGACGAGAAGAACGGAAGAATTACGCAGGGAAAGAGTGTGAGAAAGAGAGAAGAGAGAACGAAGAGAAAGAAGAGAAAGAAGTTGAGCATCTACTTCTTGTAGATGCCGAGCTGCTCGAGAGTGGACTTGTCAATCGCCTTCTCCTTGCGATAGACATCGAGCAAGGAGAGCAGATGGGCGGGCTTGACCTCGTCCTTGTTGACGCTGCCCTTGAGTTCGCCCTTGTCAAGACCGACATAGCTCAAGACCTTGTCCCGTTCGAGGTCATTCGCGAGGGTCAGGTTTGTCCGCTTGATGACGCCCTGGGTCTGGCCGATCTGCTTGTCGAAGGCCTTCTTCAGGGCTTCGGGAGTGAAGTTCGCCTTCATCTGGCCGGCCGCTTCGTAGATGTCCTGCGAGCTGATGCCGAAATAACCGCCGCTCTGCAGGCGCGCAAGCTCGTCAGGGGCGAGTTTCTTTGAGGAGAATCTTCCGCCTTCCCCGAGAGCGCTGTTGATGCGGTTCTCGAGGATGCCGTTCAGGTACTTGTTGGCGGCCTCAGCGACAGTCTTCGCGCCATCGCCTTCTTTGCCGTCCGTGGTCTTGTCGAAGCGACCGAATTTGAGGCGGCCGTTATCGTCATAGCCGAGCGCTTCGAGACCGGTGACCGCAGCCATGTTGATGTGGTGCGTGTGTGTCGCGAGCGCCGTGTCGGTCCCGTTCAGCGCCTTGAGCATCTTCTCGATCTTCTCATCAATCTTCTCCTTGTCTGCCATCGTAGCACCTCACATCGAACCTTGCACCAGGATTCGTTTAGTACTAATTAGTAGTATCAATTGTGAACCTTATTTATATACTTTGCGGTCTTATTTATAAACAAGGGGTGGATGGCAGAACGGGCCTACGCCGCCTTCTTCTCGACGTAATCAGTCCTATACGTCTTGTCCTTGAGCGCATAATCATGGACCACCCGTTGAAGGACGTTCTTGCCGATCGCCTTCTCCTTGCGATAGACGCCGAGGAGCGCGGAGATCTCGTTGACGCCGATCTTCTCCCCGTCGACGATCCTGTCGAGGCCGGTGTGCTTGAGGATGTCAGCGATGTGCTCCTTCTTGAGATGCGAACCGGGGATCGGCGCAAGCGTGGCCTGGAGCTGGTTCATGAACTTGCTCTGGTATTCCCTGGAGAACGTGTCGTAGGAGAAATTATCTTTCTCATTCCTGATCGCATCCAGCATCTGCGCTTTCGTCGTCCCGGCATACGCGTGGATCAACTGCTCGTTCCAGACCGCGTCGCCCTTCGCATCCTTGCCGATCTTGAAGTACTTCTTCGCGGCGTCGAAATACGTGTCGCTCATCGCATTGGAGAACTTCTCCTGATAATCGGCCTGCTTGAGCAAGGCATAGTCGATCATCCCGTTCTTGTCCTTGATCGTCTCCTCGCCGGCGAGATGGGCTTTCCGGTGATGGTGCTCAGTTGTCTTGAGCGCGCCCTCGACCTTCTTCGAGAGGTCGTAGAACTTCTGGATATGTTCAGGGAGCTTCGGCTTCGGAGGCTCGGCGGTCTTCTTGAACGGGACGGCATCACCCATAAATCCTTTCAGAACTAGAGCGCATATAAATGTTTCTCTCGATATTCCTGAGCGGAGCACAGACCGAACAGGAAGGAAGGTAATAAGATTTTTAAATGCCTGAAGGCCGGAAAGGCAGGGTGCTGAGGTGAGCGACCAGTCTCTTGCGGAGTATGTGGGCGGATTGCTGCGGCAGGGCTATACTGAGGAGCAGGTCCGCGCCTCGCTCAGGCAGCACGGCTACCCGCAGTCGCTCGTCGACGCGACGTTCCGCGCGCTCGGCCAGACCGGAAACGGGCCTGCGCCCTCTGCCAGGCAGCCGCCGAGCGCAGCGAACCAGATCGCCGCGTATCTCCGCACATATCTCAATCAGGGCTACCGGGTGGAGCAGCTCCGCCCCTATCTCCTGAGCCAGGGCTACGCGGCCGCGGACGTGGACGCCGCTATCGGCGCCGCCACCGGGCAGCCAGTCATACGCCACGAGGTCCACATGCCCGGCGCCACGGTGGCGAAGCTCGCGCTGCTCCTCCTCATCGCGGCCGGCCTCGTCTTCGGCATCCTTTACTTCCGGGGCGCGTTCGCCGGAAACGAGAGTCCGGCGCCGGTCCCTTCCGGCGGCTCCACGCCCGCCCGGCTGCTCGACGTCCGGATCTCGCTCGACCGGACGACGGTCGCGCCGGGCGGCACGGTGAACGCCCAGATAGAGGCGACGAACATGGGGGCCGGCAACGGACGGTACGACGTCGCGTTCTCCTACCAGCTCGTCGATGACGCGGGCACGCCGGTCGTCGCCGCGACGACGACCAGGGCGATCACGACCAGCATCAGCTTCAGCCAGCCGGTCACCGTGCCCGCAGACGCGCCGGAGGGCCGCTACGCAGTCGAGGTGAGCGCGGACTACGGGGGAAGCTCTCCAGCGGTCGCGTCGCAGCAGCTCACCGTGCAGCAGGCGGCGCAGCCGTCGCAGAGCGCCAATCAGAGCGCCGATGAGACGCCGCAGCGGCCGATGACCCCGCCGATCATCATCGTGACCGACCAGTCCGATCCGACGGACGAGGCGACCGCCGCTGCGAAGGCGGGCGATTCCGCGAAGGCGGAAGGGATCTGCGCCGGCATCAAGAACCAGGCGAAGCACGACCAGTGCCTCACCCTCATCTCGATGACGGACGGGCAGGCGAGCCACTGCGCAGCCATCATCGGCGATGACGAGCGGGATTCGTGCTACTTCTCGATCATCATGAACGGCCATTACGAGTATTGCTCCAAGCTGGTGAGCCCGGACAAGCGGCAGCTCTGCGCGAACATGGAGCACATCGGCAGCCTCGGGAACGCGACGCAGCCGGCGACGCAGCCGTCCATCGGCAGCTTCGCGTCGTGAACCGATTCTAAGAAAACCCTGAATGAACCTCCCCGGCCTAAAGGCAGGGGCATCCTCTCGTGAAGACCGAGGAAGGCCGCGGAGACCCTTGTTCTCAGCCGCTCGTCGAGCTCCGGACCCTCCGTTTCTTCGAACCGGCGTCTCCCCCCCCGGTCAGAGGTCTAGACGGGCGCTCACGATAATGATGCTCCGCATCATGTTCGCGCCAGGATCTTGCTCCGAAGCGGGCACCGACGAACGACCGGAGCGGTGCAGGAACGAAGCGACCGCATCCCTCATCAGGCCAAAGCTCATCAGGCCAAAGCCGCGAGGCATCCACGAGATAAAAAAAAAACGGAAAGGGGAGAACCGCATCTGCGTCATTGCCGCGACGGAGAGATCGTTCCCCCATCCGGTCCGAGACATCGTCCGCGACGCGCGTAGCGGTTTGACGTCGCTGCGCTCCGTCAAGCGCGTCGCGGGGCCTTGTTCCAAGGCGGCGGCGATGACGCCTTCAACGAAAACAGCAGAAGCAAAGGCAGGTCGAAGACAGAAGAATATCCTTCTCATGACGGCTCGAAACGCGGGTCGGCCTTGTCGGGGAAGGAGCGGGTGAACATCACCTGGTCGCTCATGAAATCGAGGTCGTCGAGGCAGCGCGGCGGCGGCGCGACGAAGACGGGCACGACGAGGACGTTGTCCGCGTAGAGCTGGTCACGTTGCACCGGCCAGTAGTGCGTGCTGTTGGAGAGGTCGAGG
>DAHXMN010000060.1 GCA_027371725.1 Candidatus Woesearchaeota archaeon
ACAAGCTCTCGGTGGCGGTGGCGGTGGGTTTCATCGCCCTGGCGGGCGTGGCGGCGGAATTCGGGGTGGTGATGCTCCTCTACCTGGATCAGGCACTCCTCCGGCGGCAGGCTCGTGATGGGGAACGGCACCCGGCCGGTGACGGGGAGCGAGGCGTCGTTCGTGCGCACCGTCGCGTCGAGCGCGAGGTCCAGGTTGCCGCTCTGCGGGGCGTTCCACGCGTAATGGTAGGACGCGTCGTTCTTCGTCGCGGCGGGCGTGGTGATGAGCGAGACCACCGATTGGCGGTAGTCGTCCCGCGGATACCAGAGCAGGTCGGCGGTCACGCGCTCCACCGACGGGTTCGCGCCCGCCGGCACGATGCTGAGCGTGTCGCCCAGATGGAGGTTGAGGACGAGGCGGTCATAGTCGTAGAGCTCCGAGGAAGAGGCGGCTGCGGAGACGGGAGACGGGACGAACGGGAACGCCGCGACGAGGACGAGGGAAAGGGACAGGAGAAAGATGTAGGACGGAGGGTGCGTCCGTGACAGTGCGGGAAAGGAGGCCTCGCGAGGAGGCGTCGAGAATGTCTTCCGGCGGGACATCGGGAGCGGGCGGAGAAGGCTGTTTTTATAGTTTTAGTTGGATGGGGCTCTTCGGCGAATCGCTTCCGCGGCCGTTGACGGCTGCTCGGCGAACGCCCGTCTCGTCGAGGGCGCTCCGCCCCGGATGCCTCCGAGAGGTACGAGGGGACTCGGAGCGTCAGCGACGATTGGGCGGCCCCACCGGAGAGCCTCGGACGGCTGCTGCCAGGATATGCGGCCGGGACGGTCAATGGAAGAGCTCGGAGAGATGGTAGAACGACGCGAAGACGATGCCGCCGAACGCATCGAAGAAGATGGAGAGCCCGAGGAGGATGAGGAGGAGGCCGACGACGAGGTCGAACCAGCGGAGCCACGGCCCCGCTTTCAGGATGAGCCTGCTCGCCTGCGCGGTGAACGCGCCGACGACGAGGAGAGGCGCGCTGAAGCCGAGGGCGAAGGAGAAGAGGAGGGCGAGCGCGCTGCCCGGGCTGGTCAGCGTGAGGGCGAGGATGCTGCCCAGCACCGGGCCGATGCAGGGCGTCCAGCCGACCGCGAAGGAAGCGCCGAAGACGATGCTCGTGAGGTAGCTCGGCTTGAACCCCTTGAGGTCGAGGCCGTGGTCCTGGCTGAGCCACGGCACGCGGAAGAGGCCGGTGAGGTAGAGGCCGAAGAGGATGATGAGCGCGCCGCCGATGCGGCTGAGCCACGTCTTGACGGCATAGCCCGAACCGACGAGCACGGTGGAGAGGAGCACGCCGAGGAGGGCGAAGACGGCGCTGAACCCGACGACGAAGAGGACCGCATTGATGAATATCTTGGTGCGGGCGTTCCGCTCAGCCTCTTTCGAGCGACGCGCCTCCTTCGCGCCGAGGAGCGTGGTGCCTGCGAGGTAGCCGAGGTACGCGGGGATGAGCGGCAGCATGCATGGGCTGAGGAACGCGACGAGGCCGCCGAAGAACGCGATGAGAAGCGTGACCTCTTCCATCACGCGCCGACGAGACGGGTGGTTTTTATAGGTTTTGTTCAAGTGCGGTCCATGGCGGAGGGCCGCACGACCGGGACGGACAGGAAGGGCGGGGCGTCAAAACCCGGCACAGAACTCTAATAATCACTATGATTCTTCCATAAATCTTATAATAATCAGATGAACCGTTTCAGCCAACAAATATGCGTTGCACAGGAGCGTGATCATCATGAACAAGACCGGCATCATCATCGGCGCGGCAGTCGTCCTCGTGGCGGTCATCGGCTTCGCGTTCTGGTACGCGGAGAACAGCACGTCGTCGACCAACGCAGCCGCAGGGCTGCAGCAGGCCCAGCAGACGGCCGCGACCGGCAGCGGACAGGCGAGCAACACGCCGACGACCGGGAATACGCAGGCGAGCGGCGGTACGCAGACGGGCGGGAGCATGCCGCGCGTCCGGCTCCAGGACACGCCGTACATCAACTACGCGTACCTGATCTCCGACAACGCGACCTCGCCACAGGAGGAAGCCGCGCTCGCGGGCTTCCAGGTCCAGAAGCAGACGCTGGCCGACGGCTCGCTCCAGGTGACGCTGAAGGCGCTCCGGCAGGAGTACCACGACCAGACGTACGTGGTGCAGCCGGGCGAGCGGCTCTACTTCATCGAGACGTCGTTCGGCGACGACCGCGGCAGCCAGGAGTACAACCTCGGCGACGACACGGGCGTCCTCGTCGACGCGAACGGCTACATCATCCCGCAGTAAGCAGGCAGCGTCATGCAGTAAGCAGGCATCATCGCCGCCGCCCTTACGGGCGAGCGATGCGGACCGCACAAGGAGAGAGTTCCGGGGGTCGGTTCCGAGTCATACGAGGAACCCGGGAGCGGTAGCGACCATGCCCCCTCCGGGGCTGGAACGGAAGGAGCGGAACGCCAAACGATTCGCGAGCGGGGCGCAGCGACGATGCCGGAAAACATATTAATCGTTCTTCCCCATCAGGCAGCAAACGACGGTGAACATCATGGATACCGCGACCAGCACCACATCCAGCAAGGCGCGCCACCTCATGACAAGGGCGGCCATCGGCTTCGTCTTCGCCTCGTTCGGGCTCTGGGAGCTGTTCGACCCGCAGTACTGGACGGGGTTCGTGCCGAACGGGATCTCCGCGATAATCGCCAGCCAGACGCTCGTCCTGCTCCACGGCGTCGTCCTCCTCGTCCTCGGGACCGCGATCCTTCTCGGCGCGTGGCTCCGCTGGACCGCGATCCTCGCGACGCTGATGCTCGTCGAGATCTGCGCGGGACTCCTGCTCGCATCCGGCTTCTCCGACCTCCTCGTCCGTGATCTGGGATTGCTCCTCTTCACGCTGAGCATGGTCTTCGACAATGAGCGATACCTCTGCGTGACGGACTGAACCGGCAGATCCTTCTCCGTCCCCGTCGACCATGCGTCATCGCTGCCTTGGCACGATTGACGGGCGAGAACATGGCGCCGCAGCGCCATAATCGCGAGCGCCGCATTGTCTCGACCAGAGGAAGAGCGGTTAGGCCGCAGCGATGACGCGGGCTTGGGACAAAAAGAGAAAAAGAAGAAACGCCACGGCCCGGATTTGAACCGGGGATCCCCGAAGGGACAGGATATCTGCGGTACTGCTGGTCTCTGAAGCACCAGAGGCACTTAGCAATCCTGCGCAATACCGGGCTATGCGACCGTGGCATGCCAAGGCGTTGATGGTTTAACGTCCGAGACTAGACGGGCGTTTTTAAAGGTTGCGACGGCGAACCAAGGGGGTGTTCATCGACGGGAACGAAGCGTCCGGACCCAACGAAACCTTTATATAATCACTTCCTCGGGCCTTGGACCGGGGAGGAGAGAAGAGGTGAGAGCCTTCTAGGCCTCCTGACAGCGTCGCAGTGGAAAGAAGGTGGTGAGCATGGACAAGTCCCAAGCGTTCGTTCTGTGGTTCGACCAGATCGGTATCGAGGATGTCAGCCTCGTCGGCGGCAAGAACGCCTCGCTAGGCGAGATGTACCGGCTGCTCACGCCGCGCGGCGTCAGGGTCCCGAACGGGTTCGCCATCACCGCGCACGCCTACCACTACCTCCTCGAGAAGAACGGCGCGAAAGACAAGATCCGCGACATCCTCAAGGACCTCAACACATCCGACATGGCCAATCTCGCGGAGCGCGGCCACAAGGTCCGCCAACTGGTCCGCTCCCTAGAGTTCCCGCCGGAACTGAAGGCGGCGATCCTCGAGGGCTACCGGAACCTGGGCATCCAGTACGGCGAGAACCCGGACGTCGCGGTCCGCTCCTCGGCGACGGCGGAAGACCTCCCCGACGCGAGCTTCGCCGGCCAGCAGGAGACGTATCTCAACATCCACGGGAACGAACCGCTCATCGAGGCGTGCAAGAAATGCTTCGCCTCCCTCTTCACCAACAGGGCCATCAGCTATCGTCAAGATAAGGGCTTCGATCATTTCTCGATAGGATTATCCATCGGCGTCCAGAAGATGGTCCGATCGGATCTCGCGTGCAGCGGCGTCATGTTCTCCATCGACACCGAGTCGGGGTTCGAGAACGCGGTCTTCATCACGGCGGCGTGGGGCCTCGGCGAGAACGTCGTGCAGGGCGCGGTGAACCCGGACGAGTACTACGTCTTCAAGCCGACGCTCAATCAGGGCTTCCGCCCGGTCATCTCCAAGGAAGTGGGGAGCAAGGAGATGCGGATGATCTACGACGAGCACGGGAACAAGGCGACGAAGAACGTCCCCG
>DAHXMN010000061.1:0-3863 GCA_027371725.1 Candidatus Woesearchaeota archaeon
TTGATGATCTTCCCGTCAGGATTGAGCAGGAGCGCGGTGAAGGCGTTATTCGACGAGAACGCTGCGCCGTTCAGCGCGACGGACGACGCCTATCCGATCGCGATGCGGACGAAGGGCGCCGTGACGAGGTTCCCGTCGTTCTCCGCCGCGATCGAGTCCGTCGTCCCCGACACCGTCTTCGAGAAGAAGGAGGCCGCGGTCAAGGTGAAGAAGGACAAGGCGGCGGACGTGGTGAAGCGGCAGGAGCTGGCGCTGCAAGGCCTGCTGAAAGCGGCGGAGGAGAACCAGCGGAAGGGCGAGCTGCTGTACGAGCACTACCAGGAGGTCGCCGCGCTGCTGAAGGAGGCGAACGAGCTGCGGAAGGCGCACGGCTGGACTGAGACGAAGGCGAAGCTGAAGGCGAAAGGCGTCTCGGTCGACGAGCAGAAAGGGGAGATGGCCGTCGAGCTGGAATGAAGTGCGACGCGGTCCCCCTGACGATCGCCATATTTGTTTTTTTGCTGCACGAGCACGCACCGAGCTTCGCTCGGCAAAATCCGCGGCGCGAGGAGCGGCAAACGCTCGTGCAGGAACGAATAAGTAAAAGAAAGAAGTAAAAAAAGAACAAGTAAAGAAAGAACGGAAAGGAACGAACGACTGGTCCGTGAACATCATGTTTTTCGAGAACCGTTACCGGAAGGTGTGCCCTGACTTCACGTCGGACGCGAAGGAACGGCCCGCGCTGCGGGTCAACACGCTCAAGATCGAGGAGGGTATCCTCGTGAAGCGGCTCGAGCAGAAGAAGGTGACGCTCGAGAAGATCCCGTGGCTGGCGCACGGCTACTGGTACGAGGCCGCTTTCAGCCTGGGGGCGACGCCGGAGTACCTGCAGGGCCTGTACTATCTCCAGGGGGCGGCGTCGCAGCTCGTCGCCGAGGCGCTTGACCCGCGGCCGGGGGAGACCGTGCTGGACATGGCCGCCGCGCCGGGCAGCAAGGCGACGCACGCCGCGATGCTGATGCGGAACAGGGGCGTGCTCGTCTGCCTCGACACGAACACGCAGCGGCTGGCCGCGCTGCGGAACAACTGCGAGCGCTTGATGGCGACGAACGCGGTCCTCCTCAAGAAGGACGGACGATTCGCGAAGGACTTGGGGATGGCGTTCGACCGGATCCTGCTCGATGCGCCGTGCAGCGGGAATTTCTGCAGCGAGGAGGGCTGGTTCCTGAAGCGGACGTTGCCTGACATCAAGCAGAACGGCCGCGTCCAGAAAGAATTATTGCGGGCGGCGTACGCCGCGCTCAAGCCGGGCGGCATCTTGGTCTATAGCACGTGCTCGCTCGAACCCGAAGAGGACGAATTGGTGATTCATTGGTTCTTGGAAAAATACGGCGACGTTGAATCAGTGGATCTGGAACTCGACGCCGGCGTCGGCGATCCGGGCATCACAGAGTGGGAAGGCGAGAAGCTGAGCCCTGCGCTGGCGAAGGCGAGAAGGTTCTGGCCGCACAAGACCTCGACCGAGGGTTTCTTCATCGCGAAGCTGCGGAAGAAGTGAGAACTCGTTTTTTTTGACACATTTATTATCTATATAGAAAAATATTATTTTCCACGCACCTCGGAAACCCTCGTTTCCCGTCGGCAGATTGCCGGAAAAAGACGGGAAAGGCACTTTAAGATTCTCGGCTCTTCTTTTCCCGCAGTTCCGCCCCAGGGGTGCGGCGCAGGCTGCGAGGCGTAACGCAAGAGAGAACGCTGCGACGGCCGACCCCGAAGGGAGCAACCCCCCGCCCTCTCCGCGCGTTGTTCCCGCCACGCCTCGCCCTTTGGCCGGCGCCGACCCCTTCGGTGGCTGACAGAACGAACACAGGTGATACGAATGGGATTGAGCGAGAAGACGGAGAAGAGATTGCGGGAGATGCCGATCATCAAGACGGACGTCTTCCGGAGCAAGGACGGCAAGTTCCTGGTCCACAAGACCAGCATCGTCCACATCAAGCCGATGAAGTACTACAAGGCGATCGTCGACAACACCGCCAAGGTGACGGAGGAGTCGATCGAGGACCTGAAGGAGTATCTCGAAACGGAGTGAGAGATACAGGAACGAAGCGACCGTACCTCGACGGGGAGTAGGGCAAAGGGTTAAAACACTTTTTTCTCGTCGAGAATTGAAGAAAAGGCAGGACAGCGATCCGTGCTTCCCACACAGGAATGCAGTACTACACGGAACGCTGGCGCGCTTGACTTCCGAGTTCGAAAAGGGATCGGGTAGTACCGCGCCGCTATGGCCGTCCTACGCAGCGAGAAACACGGTCCATTTAAAAAACTGATTATTTTCCATAGAGAAACAATATTCTTCTCTAGGATAGGAGCGAAAAAAGCTTAAACCCGCGCCGTCGGAAAGGAGGGATGGACTTCCCCATCGACCTCTCGGACTATGCGGCTGTCAGCATCGACCTCTCTCAGGAGCGGCTCACCAAGGAGCAGAAAGAAGCGCTCAGCGCGGACATCCGGCTCGTCCGCGACGTCATCGTCTTCGTCACCGGGTACGCGAGCGCGAAAGGCCTGGGCGGCCACACCGGGGGAGCGTACGACCTCGTCCCCGAATACGTGCTCCTCGAAGCGGCAAGAAGAAGCGGCGCGCCGCTCTTCCCGACGTTCTTCGACGAGGCAGGCCATCGAGCGGCGATCCACTACGTCATGGCGGCCCTGGACGAGGGGCGGCTGCTCAGCACGGAGGACCTGCTCCACTACCGAGAGCACGGCTGGGGACTCCACGGCCACCCGGAACGGGACGAGGAGCTCGGCGTCGGCTTCAGCTCCGGACGGTTAGGCCATCTCTGGTCGTACGTCAACGGCGTCAGCCTCGCCGACCCGGAGCACGCAGTCATCCTCTTCGGCAGCGACGGCAGCCAGCAGGAGGGCGACGATGCCGAGGCGGCGCGGTTCGCCGTCGCCCAACGCCTCAAGGTGAAGCTCCTCATCGACGACAACGACACCACGATCACCGGGAAGCCGAGCGACTACCTGCCCGGCTTCTCCGTCGAGAAGACCTTGGCAGGCCACGGCCTCGCCGTCAAGACGACCGACCCGGAGGACCTCGACGCGCTCTTTGCAGGAGTCAGGTGGCTCCTCGCCACGGACGGGCCGGCGGCCCTCGTCAACAGGCGGGCCATGGCGCCCGGCGTGAAGGGCATCGAAGGCACGACGAAGGGGCACGACGCCATCTCCCCCGGCCTCGCGATCGAGCATCTCCGCGGCCACGGCCAGGAAGCGGCCGCGAAGCTCCTCGAGGCGCCGGCGAAGAAGACGGAGAAGAAGCCCCGGTTGGGCAGCTCCCAAGAGCAGGCGAAGAACCGGGACGAGTTCGGCAAGATCGTCGCCGATATCCTCGAGAAGATGACGCCGGCGGAGCGGAAGGAGAAGGTGATCATCATCGACAGCGACCTCGCCGGGAGCTGCGGGCTGCACCACCTCCAGAAGCGCTGCCCGGACGTCTACATCGCGGGCGGCATCATGGAGCGGAACAACTTCTCTGCAGCCGCGGGGTTCGGCTCCGAGCCGGGCAGGCAGGGCATCTTCGCCACGTTCTCCGCGTTCCTCGAGATGCTCGTCTCCGAGATCACGATGGCCCGGCTGAACAACGCGAACGTGCTCGCGCACTTCTCCCACGCGGGCATCGACGAGATGAGCGACAACACCTGCCACTTCGGCATCAGCAACCTCTTCGCGGACAACGGGCTCGGAACGGAGGATACGACGCGGCTCTACAGGAAACGAGAATCATAACCTGAGTTGGCTGGAATAAGGCAGGAGAAGAGTACATGCTGATCCATACTGAAAAGCTGCGCTGGCTCTTCTGGCTGCGCTGGAAACTGCTTTTG
>DAHXMN010000061.1:3873-4136 GCA_027371725.1 Candidatus Woesearchaeota archaeon
GGGCCTGCGGTTCGTCTTCTCCACCAGGTCAGCGGTCCCGTACATCCTCGACGCGAAGGGCGAGCGGTTCTTCTCCGCGGAACGCTACCGGTTCGTGCCGGGCAAGGACGAGATCATCCGGGAAGGGAAGGACGGGTACGTCGTCGCGTACGGCGAGATGCTCGCCCGCGGCCTCCACGCCGTGGAGGAGGCGCGCAGCCAGGGGCTCGACGTCGGCCTCGTGAACAAGCCGACGCTCAACGTCCCGGACGAGGAGACGCTCA
>DAHXMN010000062.1 GCA_027371725.1 Candidatus Woesearchaeota archaeon
GTACGCCGACCTGCAGGCGCTCCGGCAGGAGACCGGCATGCCGATGATGCCCTGGATCCAGGACGAGGCGACGTTCCAGCAGGCGCAGCAGCAGTACGCCGACGGCGGCTTCGGCCCCGGCATGATGGCCGGCTACGGCAACGGCTATGGCTACGGGATGATGGGCTACGGCGCGCGCGACGGCACCGGTCCGCAGGGCGGCCAGGGCTACGGCCGCGGCAACGGTCCCGGCTACGGCGGCTACGGCTGCCCCATGTGGGACGGCGACTAAACCCTTTCACCTTTCCCTTTTACTTTTTACATTCAACACGTTTTCACGTTTTTCCTCAAGGTTTATTAACGTCGAAGGATTGACGCGGGTGATACGATGGCGTACGGCATGATGGGCGGGTACGGCGGCGGGATGATGGGCGGCCTCTTCGCCGGCTACGGCTGGGTCTTCCAGCTCCTCATCCTCCTCCTGGTGCTCCTCATCTTCTGGTGGCTGCTCCGCGGCTCGAAGGAGTACGCGGCGAACACGAAAGAGACGCCGCTCGACCTCGTCAAGAAGCGGTACGCGGCGGGCGAGATCACGAAGAAGGAGTTCGAGCAGCTCAAGAAGGACCTGCAGGACTGAGACGAACCAAGCGCCGCCACCGTCCTTACGGGCGAGCGTGGCGAGAGAAACAGCGAAGGACGAGTCGGGGGTTGCCCCATCCGGGGACGAGTCCCTGCCGCTTCGACAGCGACACGCGAGCAGGACGCGGCGGCGCGAAGGAAAGAAGGGATACCATGGACGTCGAACCGAAGAAGCTGATCGCGGCGCTCCTCGCCGTCTTCCTCCTCGGCATCGGGTTCGCGGTGCTGAACGGCTACTACTTCGCCCAGTCGGGGGAGAGCCTGCCGCTCATCGTCTACGGCCTCTCCTTCCTCAGCATCCTCGTCGGCGCGTTCCTCGTCCTGCTGTTCCAGTGGAAGATCAACCGTCAGCAGCTCGAGCGCGTCCTCGGCGTCCTGCCCCGCGAGGAGCGGATGGTGATCCGCGTCCTCCTCGACAACAACGGCCACGTCGAGCAGTCCTACATCGTCGCGCTCACCGGCCTCAACAAGGTGACGGTCTCGCGTACCGTGGCGAAGCTCCAGGAGCGCGGCATCCTCGAGAAGAAGCCCCTCGGCAACACGAACATGGTGATCCTGAAGCTCTGAACGCTCGTTCAGCGCCGGTTCATCCCAAAAATTTATTATTATTTTTATTATCATATTGAATATTATATTAGTATTTTTAATATCTTCTATATAAAGACTATATGTTTTTCTGACTTATCTTCCATATAGTTTATAAACTAGCAAAACAAGAATATAGATCGGAGTGGGTGAGATGGGAGACGAATCCAACATCAAGTACCTGGAGCGCGTCGCGCGCCACCGCGAACGGCTGCAGCGCACGCTCTCCTCCGAAGAACGCTACCGCGAGCAGGAAGCGCGCAGGACGACCGAGCTCCGCGCGGAGAACCGTGCCCTCGCGGACTTCTACAACGAGCAGCGGGAAACGGCGGAGAACTGACTCACGCCCCGACGCCGAGCACCGTCCGGAGGAGCCAGCCGACGCCGAAGCTGATCGCCGCCACCGTCAGCGAGATGACCGCCATCTCGAGGAACCGTGGCCAGAACCGCAACGACTTAGCGGTCGTGATGTAGAACGTGTACCCGGCGATGATCACCACCGCGAGGCAGAGCGTCACGCCCAGCGCGACGTAGAGGCTGAAGAGGAAATACGGGATGATCAGCAGGAACACGGTCGCGAGATAGGTGATGCCCGTGTAGAGCGCCGCCTTCACCGGGCTCTTCAACTCGTTCTGGTCCGCCTCCTCCTTCGACGACAGATAGCCGGACGCGGCCATCGAAAGGGCTGCCGCGATCCCCGTCACCAATCCCGCGAGCGCGACGAGACGCGAGCTCTGGATGCCGAACGTCAGCCCCGCCAAAGCGCCGGTCAGCTCGACGAGCGCGTCGTTCAAACCGAGGACGATCGAACCGGCATATTCGAGGCGTTCCTCCTTGAGCATGCCGATGAGCGCTTCCTCGTGGCGGTGCTCGTCCCGGATCATCGCGGCGACGCCGCTGATGCGCTTCAGCTTCTCATACGCGTCCTGCGCGAGGTCCTCGCCCCGCTCCATCAGCTTGACCGCGAAGATGACGCCGAACAGCCACGCGAGGAAGAGATACCACCTGACACGGAACCGGTGCAGCGTCACCTCCTCCTTCGTGAGGCGCTTCCAGAAATCGTGGTGCTTCAGCTCGTCCGCGGCGATCCGCTCCAGCACGGCCGCGTTCTTCCCGTCCTTCCGCTTCATCCGCGCGGCGAGCCGCGAGTAGATGATGTGCTCGGTCAGCTCGTTCCGCTGCGCCGCGACAATCGCCCGATGGGTCGCGTGATCGAACGCCATCGTGCAAGAAGACCACGAGTGGCTTTTATAGTTTCTGGCCCTCCTAGAGCTTGCCGTCGATGAGACGCAGGACTTCCCGGTCGTGATCGATGATCTTCAGTCTTTCCGTCTCTTCCAACCGGAACCATCCTTCCTCTTTCCCTTCCCGCAGGACGAGCTCTTTCTTCGGGTCGTATTCCTCGACGAAGACGTATTTGGTGCCGACGTTGTGGGAGCCCGTGAACTCCTGGGTCAGCACGAGCCGTGGCTTCTCAAGAGGATATTCGAGCTCTTCGAGCGTTTCCCTCCTCACCGCCTGCTCCGGCGTCTCTCCCCGTTCGATGCCGCCGCCGAAGAACGCCCAATATCCGGGGAGACGTTCGGCGTCTTCCGCCCTGTGCTGGAGAAGGACCTTCTTGTCCTTGTCGTACAGCAAGATGACCGCGACGTTCCGCTTGACCGGAGACGAATCCTTCACTTCTTCACCCACGCGACCTCGTCCGCATCCAATTCGAGCTCGTCCGCGACTGCAGCGCCGTCCTTCGACGCGAGCAACGGCTTGAGGATCATCACTTCCTGCGTCGTGCGCCTCGTCGAGCAGTGCGTCTTCGCCGCGAGCTTCTCCGCGATGGCTTTCCGTTTCGCGTTCTTCTGGTTCATGATCCAGATCGAGAGCACGCGGGAGGAACGTTTGTATTCCGAGACGCCCGGGTACTTCTCCTCCTTCGCGAGCGCGATCCCCGCGGACAGGAGATTGTAGATGTAGACGTAGAACCGGTAGTGCTGCCACCGCCGGATCCGGCCGAAGTACCGGTCCGCCTCGGCGAGCGCGTCGTACGCCCGCGCCAGATCCTCCGGCTTCTTGTACTCCTTCGGCAGGTTCTCGTCGATCCAGAGGAAGAGATCGCCGATCTCCGCGTCCACGTTGTCGAACGCGGGCAGCGCGACGGCAGCCGAGGTCGTCTTGAAGACGCGGAGCAGCGCGTTCTGCAATTTCTCCTTCTGCTCGCGGTCGCCCAGCGCGTCCAGGTCCTCGAGCGAGAGCATCCCCCCGGAGCTGAGCGTCTGGAGGTCGTTGATCGCGGCGCGGCAATCGCCGCCCGCGCGGTGGGCGATCGCGCTCACCGCTTGCGCATCGGCCTTGACGCCTTCGCGCTGCGCGATCCGTGACAGCAGCGCCTCGATATCCTTCGGTGCGACGGGCGCGTACTCGATCGTCTCGCACGCCTTCTTCAGCGCTTTCAGCTTCTCCGCGTCGGCGTCGTTCGCGGTGATGATGACGGGGAAGCGCGCGCCCGCGAGCAGCGCGAGCAGCGCCTGGACGCCGCCGCGGTCGCTGTTCCCGGACAACCCATCAGCTTCATCCACGAGGATGATCTTCCCCTTGAAGAAGAGCGACTGCTGCTGGAGCGCGCTGCCGAGCAGGGAGTTGATCGAGTCCTTGTTCCGCGAGTCGGAGGCGTTGACCTCGATCACCTCGCGGTCCAGCTCCTCGGCGAGCGCGTAGACCGTCGCGGTCTTCCCGCTGCCCGGCGGGCCGTGGAGCAGCAGCGGCCGCTGCCCCTTCCGGAAGGTCTCGACGAACCGCTTGACGCGCTCGAC
>DAHXMN010000063.1 GCA_027371725.1 Candidatus Woesearchaeota archaeon
CGTTCTCCGAACACGAGTCTCAGTCACTTCGTTCCTCGGTTCCGCCTCTACAGAGCCGGAACCTCCCGTCCGGTCCGAGAACGGGCCGGGCGCTCGGGATCATGCGGCCGCGGCCGCACCCTCGCGCCCGACACAGGACCCAAGGCAACACGGCGATCGAATAAAAAAAACGGAAGGAAAGACGACCGGATAACGACGAGAAAGACGACGACGGTGAAGCGATGACGACGACCTGGAGCGCGCGGCAGGCGCACCTCCTCCGGCAAGGGCTCAGGCAGGCGGCGATAGCCCTCCTCGTCCTCTTCCTCCTCCTCGTCACGCTCCGCTCCGCGTTCGCGCTCAGCATCACGAGCGTCACCGCGCCAGCGACGATCGCGGAAGGCCGGACCCTCCATCTCTCGTTCGCCGCGGACGGCGCGACCGGCTATGCCATCCTCAAGGACGGCGCCATCGTCAGCGCGAACAGCAGCTACGACCATCAACTCGGGTACGACGAGGCGGGCGCGTACGTCTACACGTTCCAGGCGACCGACGGCCGCGCCACAGCGAGCGAGAACCGCACGGTACAGGTGACCGACGTCCCGCTCACGGTCACGCTCCTCGCGCCGAACCAGAGCGACTACGAGCAGCACGCCATCCCGATAGCGGTCGCGACCGACATCCCCGCGGGCATCTGCTACGCCGCCACCTCGGCAGGGACGAACACCCTCGAACAGGCCAACGCCACGGCGTACAACGGCACGGTCACGCTCCCGGACGGCGTCCAGACGATCACGGCAGGCTGCACGAGAGGCAACGAGACCGCGACGGCGAACGCGACGATCCACATCGACACCACGCCGCCGACGATGACGCTCGGCCCCGCCGGGACGCTCTACGACGACGCGGTGACGCTCAGCGCGACGACCGACGAGCCGAGCGACTGCCGGTACGACACCGCGGCGAAGCCGTACGCGCAGATGGCTCAGCAGCTGCCCGGGACCGCGTCCCTGAGCCACCAGCAGACGCTCAGCCTCGGCTCCGGCAGCTACGGCTACTACGTCAGCTGCGAGGACGTGTACGGGAACGCCGCGGATCCGCAGCAGGTCAACTTCACGGTGCAGAACCCTCCGAGCGCGAAGATCACGGTCGACGGCAGCAACCCGCACAAGGCGGGAACGTACAAGGTGACGCTCACCACGTCCGAGCCGCTCGCGGGGATGCCGGCGCTCACGCTCACCTATCAGGGCGGCGCGTCCCAGACGCTCGCGCTCAGCCAGGCGGACAGCGAGACGTACGAAGGGTACATCATCGTCCCTGACGATGCGGGCGAGCAGGTGGGCAGCTTCCAGTTCAGCGGCAAGGATGAGGGCGGGCTCACCGGCACGGCCATCACGGACGGCGAGCTCTTCATGGTGGACACGGTGAAGCCGGCGACGGTGCAGACGTTCAAGGCGGTCAACGGGACGGGAGCGGTCAACCTCACCTGGTACTACGACGCGCCGGGGGAAACGACGTTCAACATCTACCGTTCGACGCAGCCGGGCGTGGATTACACCGATTACCTGGCCAGCGCGACCGGGGGGACGGGCACGGCCGGCGGCTCGTACCTGGATACCGACACGCGGCAGTCGGTCGTCTATTACTACCGGATAGCGGCCGTGGACGCGGCCGGCAACGTCGGCGACCTGAGCCACGAGGAGTGGGCCAGCCCCGCGACGGCGGCATACCAGGCGCAGGACGTCGCCGCGGCCCTCGACCCGGTGCTCCAGGTGGGGCTGGACCAGCGGCTCAACGAGCTCGAGGCCTGGACGATGGATGCGCAGCGCGCCGCCGGCGACCTCGGGGCGGAGACAGACAAGGACAAGAGCGGCGTCATCGTCGATCTCGGCCTGCTCGATGCGGCGCAGAAGGCGGTGCAGACGTTGACGTCCGCGAAGACGGACCTTGAGCAGCTCCGGACGCTCGCGCTCACGAAGCAGCAGTTCGACGACAAGGTGACCGCGATCGAGCAGACGATAAGCGCGGCGCGCGCGGGATTGGCGCTCAAGGTGGACATCCTCCAGAAGGCGAGCTATCAGGAGGTGCCGGACCAGCAGAGCGTCGACGCCGCCGCCGCGCTGACGCTTCAGGGCACGGGGGAGAGCGAGGACGCGTACCTCAAGGCGGCGGCGGCGCTCCAGGCCGCGACGAGCATCCGGACGAGCGTGACCCAGGTGCACGTCTCGTACGCGGACGGCAGCGAGCATGACTACACGATCGTCAGCAAGCGGCTCAGCGCGTCCGAGCCGCAGCAGGATGTCGTCGCGGTCGAGACCGTGCCGAAAGAGATGGCCGCGACCGCGTCCGACCTCACGTTCATCGGCGGCCAACCAGTCGTGCTCCAGCAGGATCCCGTGCTGCAGTACTCGTTCGGCACGCTCACGCAGGGCCGGATCGCGTACGCGGTGAAGCAGGCGATCGATCCTGCCGTCGCGCGCGGCGCGACGCTCGTCCTCCTGCCGAAGCCGACCCAGCAGGCGACCGCGCAGCAGCCGGCGGCGAACGAGACCTCGCCGACCGGCATGGCGATACTCTCCTCGATCTCCTCGATCGGCGGCGGACAGCTCCTCCTCGCAGCCATCGGCCTCGTCATCGTCGCGGGCCTGCTCGTCTATTACTTGAGCCTCAGGAACGACGGGGAGGAAGGATGGCCGTTCGGACAGCAAAGAGAGAGGATGCCGAAGGGAGCGGCGGCGTCCGACGCATATCCGTTCTCAGCGGGGTTCCCCGCGGGGGCCGCTCCAGGGACCATTCCCCAGGGAGTCATGCCCGGCATCATGCCCGGCATCACGCCGCCCTTCCTCGCGCCGCCGCAGCGGCCGCGGACCATCGTGATCGAGCGGCGGCAGGAGCCGCTCGCCGGCCTGCTAACCAGGAGCCACGCGCTCATCGACGGCAAGAGGTATCTCGACGCGCTCTACTTCTACAAGCGGGCGGTCGAGCAGTTCAGGCGCGAGCCCTTCCCGAGCGCGCAGCTCAAGGAGGCGACGCGCCGCGAGCTCGAGCTCCTCCATGCCAAGCTCTCCCTCTTCGACACGGCGGCGAAGGCGCACGATGCCGCGTACGCGGAGGACGCGCGGCAGCTCGCCCAGCTGATGGAACGGATGCGCGGCCACGCCGCCGCCATCGGCGAGCAGGAGAGCCCCCTCGTCTCGGAGGCGAAGCTCGAATACGACTACCTGTACCGCCGGCTCAACGCGCTCCGGATGGACGAGGAGATGGCGGAAGGGCGCGGGACGGAGTGAGAACGGAAGGGTTGTTCCCGCGTTGCCGCCGCTAGGCCGCTCGCCATCCCGCTTCCGCAATCGCTTCCTTCGCGGCACCCCGTAGGGGGCGTCCCCCGTCGCTCCTCGCTCAGTCTTCGCCATGGCTCGCCCTTAAGCCGGCGGCGGCAACGCAAGATCATTTCCAAGCGGCACACATCATTTCCCGGCGGTATACCGCAGGCTTCTGAGGGAGCAATCTTTATAAAGCGCCCCTGACGTGGGCAACGCATGGGTGTGGGCAGTAGGTCTCGGTTCTCCCGCGAGGACTCTCTTCTCGTATTCCTCCCACTCCTCACCGCCGCAGCGCTCCTCGCGTGCGTCTCGATTCCCACCGCGCACGCGGTCGGCATCGGCGTGAACAAGGCGACGATCGACTACACCGACGTGCTGCAGAACGGCTACGCGCAGGACACCATACTCGTCACGACGGACAGCCCGGACCCGATCGACGGCACATGGCAGGTCGAGGGAGACATCGCGCCGTGGGTCAGGATCGAGCCGCCCGACGCGAACTTCACGTTCAGCCAGAGCGCGCCGTACCCGCTCACCGTCGTCGTCGAGCCGCCGGCCGACGCACGGCTCATGAACTACACCGGCGGCATCCGCGTCCTCACCGGCCAGCTCGCGCGCACAGAAGGGGGGAAGATCGGCACGACGACGCGCGCCGCCTTCCTGATCAAGCTGAATCTCGGCGTCACGGGCACGCAGCACCTCTC
>DAHXMN010000064.1 GCA_027371725.1 Candidatus Woesearchaeota archaeon
CGCGGAGAGCAGGATCCCGTTGAGCGGCGCGGTCCAGTTCGACGACAGCTTGATCGGCACCACGATGGTGTCGTTCTGGTAGATCGTGACGAGGCGGGGCGCGATGATGTTGAGCGGCCGCGGCTTCACCACGTCGTGGTTGATCGGGACGACGCTCGTCGCCGAGGTCGAGGAGGCGCCTCCGCCGCCGCCGGAGGAGATCGTCAGTGCCTGCGCGCCCTGCGGCACCTGGATGACGGTGATGTTGACGAGGTTGCTCGTCGCGGAGAGCCCGTAGGGATCGGTGGCGGTGAACTCGACCGTGCAGCTGCCGACGCTGATGGGCGTGACCGTGAGGTCGTTCCCGCTGAAGGCGAAGCTCGCGACCGCGCAGGAGGTGGCGCTGTAGGTCAGGTTGAGCGTCTCATTCCCGTCGATGAGGCCGTTCGAGTTGGTGTCGTCGTCCGGGTCATAGAAGCCGCCAGTAAGGGAATTGTTGATGAAATAGTCGTTGATCGTGTTCTGGTTCGAGATGTTGAGGTCGTTCTTCGAACCGGTGAAGTTAGAGAATATCGGCGGCCGGTCCACGTTCTGCACGGCGAGGTTCCACGTCCAGACCGTGCTCTCCAGCGTGGTGTCGTTGACGGTGACGCTGACCGTGTGGTTGCCGGCAGAGAAGAAGCCGAAACTGAGACTGTCGTTCTTATAATTATCTCCTGTACCGCTTCTGCTCTCAACACCGTCGTAGTACCACGTGTAGAGGAGACTGCCGACGGGCGTGACGTCGTCCGTCGCGTTCACCGCGAAGACGACGCCGCTCGTGTTCTCGGGGAGCGTGACGTTCTCGACGAACGGCGAGAGGCCGGTGACGTTCTTCCAGTCCTGGACGATGCTCCGGTTGGCGGAGGCGTTGCCGTACGGCTCGATCCCGATAATGGCGGGGGGGTTCGTCTTCGCGAGGACGGTGAACGTGACGCTCGTCGAGTCGGTCAGGTTGGTGGCGTCCGTGACGTTGAGCTGGATCGTCTGCGTGCCGACCTGGCTGCTGTTCGGCGTGAAGGAGAGGAGCGCGTACACGGTGTCGTTGACGGTCTGCTGGTACGCGATGGAGACCCAGGAGAGGTTGGAGGAGAAAGTGAGGTTCTCTCCCCCGTTCGGGATGAGGAGGTCCTTGTCCGATGCGGCGAGGCGGAAGTAGAACTCGTGCGTCGCGACGATCGTCTGGCCGCCGAAGTCGTAGGCGTCCCAGACCGGCGGGTCCGGGGTGTTGTTGACGGTGATGTTGAGGGGCTGCGACGCCGATGCGCCCCGGGTGTCCTCGATCGTGATGTTCGCGGTGTAGTTCCCGATCTCCGCCTGGAGCGGGGTGAAATTGACGAGGCCGGTCGAGGCGTCGAGGGAGAACGTGCTGAGGTTCCCGCCGATGAAGGCGGCCGCGTACGCGCTGACGCTGTCGCCCGGGTCGTCGTCGTGCGCGTACGGGCTCAGGTTGAGCGTGCAGGGCTGCCCTTCGCTGCAGAGGAGCGGCGGGAACGACGCGTTGAAGTAGGGCGGCGTGTTGTTCCGTATCTCGAGGAGGATGAGGCGCGAGTCGGAAAGGCCCCCGGTATCGGTCACCGTGACGTTGACCGTCTCGTTCCGCGGCACCCCCGTCGGGGTGAAGCCGATCAGCCCGCCGGTGACGTTGAACTCCGACGCGTTCGTGCTCCACGTGAGGATGTCGCCCCAGATGAGGTCGGGGTCGGTGTAGTTGATCTGGTAGCGGAACGGCGCGTTGAGGTACGCGATGAGGGGCGTGATGTTCACGTTCCCGGCGGTGTTGCTCGCGTTGAAGCTCTGGTTGTAGATGACGGGCGGGTCGTTCACGTTGAGGATGGTGAAGTTGAGCGTCGTCGTGTTCGGCGCGCCTTGGGTGTCCGTGATCGTGACCAGGACCGAGTGGTTGCCGACGTCCGCGTTCGTCGCGGTGAAATTGATGAAGCCCTGCGCGTCGCTCGTGTTCGTCGCCAGGGAGACGCTCGTGGTCGTCGTGAACATGCTCGAGTTGTCGCTGAACGTGATCGTCTCGTTCCGGTCCGCCGTGTCCGGGTCGTTCGCGCTCAGGTTGATGAGGATGCTCTCCCCCTGGGAGAGGACGTAGGTGCGGTTCTGGCTCGCGTTGTAGCTCGACGGGGAGATGTTCGTGAAGTACGGCGGCCGGTTGACCGCGAGGATCTGGAGGGTGAAGTTGACGAGGCTGCTCGCGTTCCGGCTGTCGGTGAGATTGAGCACGACCGTCCGGTTGCCGACATCGACGTAGTCGAGGTTGCTGTAGTACGTGACCCTGACCGTCGCGTTCCCCTCCACGGTCGCGGCGACCTTCGCCAGTATCTGGGGGTCCGTCGCGTTGTCCACCGAGACCGCGAGCGGGTAGTCATGCTCCTCGTCCGTGGCCGTGAAGGTCTGGTTGAAGACCGCCGTGACGTTCGTCGTCTGCGTCGGGATGCTGAGCGCGGGAGGGTCGTTCACCGGCGTGATGTTGAACGTGACGGTGAGGCTCGCCGACTTGGCGAAGAGCGGGTCGTTGTCATCGACCCAGAACGTGATGTTCTTCTGCGTCACGACCTCGCTCTGGTTCGGCAGGCTCACGTCAGCGTGCGTCGGCGTGCAGCTGACCGCGCCGGTCGCGCTGTCCGTCACGGTGCAGAAGCCCGCAGTCTTGAGGTAGTAGAGGAGCGTGTCGTTGTCGAGGTCGCTCGAGTTCAGGGTGTAGGTCGTGGTCCTGCCCTCGGTGACGTCCGCCCACGTCCCCATGACGCTGCCGGAGGCGTTGGTCAGGATGGGTGTCGTCGGGGCGCTGTTCTGGATGGTGAGGTTGGCGGACTGCGTCGCGTTGCCCGTCGCGTTGTAGAGCGTGACGGTGCAGCGCCAGTCCTCGTTCTTCACCGTGTCGTTCGGGGGGATCGTGCTCGTCGTGTTGAGCGTCGTGTTGTCGTAGCTGCTCGTGTAGGCTGCGCCGTTCAGGTACCAGGTGACGTTGATCGCGGTCGTGTCCGCGGTGATGTTCCACGCGCAGACGAGCGGTGCGTCCGTGTAGGTCGTCGCTCCCCCGTTGATGCTGACGCCCTGCGTGAAGCCGACGGTGAGGACGAGGACCGCGGAGAGGGCGGCGAACAGGACGATGAGGACGACAAACGAGCTGATGCGGAGGGCTTTTCTCACTTGAACCCCTCCGTGTCCTTCTCGACGCTCTGCTCGAGCGCGGCGATGATGAAACCCTTGAGCGTGCCGCCCGCGAGGGTCGCGGCTATCTTCGTCTCGCGGTGGAGCTCGTCGGGGATCTCGATGTTGATATTGACCACGCTAGCCCCCCTTCGTCTTCTTCGGATCGGCCCGCGGTCTTGCCGTGACGCGAGTGGCGAGAGAATTCGTGACGTACTCCTTGATCGTCGTCCCTTTCAGGACGGAGGCGAGCTTCAGCTTCCGGTGCAGCTCGTCGGGGATCTCGATGTTGACGTTCACCATGGTGCCGCGGCCCGCACAAGAGATAACTTAGCTAAGTTCGCTAAATTATCTAACTTATCCTTTTTAAATGTTGCGGCGGAGAGGCCCCTAGATGAGACAATTCAAAGAAAACGTTAATCCATTTGTTCTGACGTCTCCTGGACGTAGGCGATCTCGGCGTAGAGACGGCGGATGTCGGGGTAGAGCGCTTCCTGCTCCGGCGGCCGCAGCTCCTCGTACGCGCGGAGGATGGCGGCGTACTCCTCCTTGGCGAGCTCGACGCGCCGGAACTGGAGCGCCTCGTACGCGTTGAGCAGCCGGAGCCGGACCTCGTCGAAGAAGCCCGTCTGCGGCGTGACCTTCCGCTCAGGGAGGAGGCGCTCGATCTCCGGGAGCGCGTACTCGCTCGTCATGCAGACGAGGAGCCGCAGCTCCTCCTCGACCGAGGAGAAGAGCGTCGCGTTCAGCTCCGCAGCAGGGAGCTTCCCGGATTCGAGGAGG
>DAHXMN010000065.1 GCA_027371725.1 Candidatus Woesearchaeota archaeon
GACAACGTCCCTGCAATGGTAAAACACGGAGGTGTTTATACCATGAACGCAAAGAAAACGATAAAGAAGATTTTGGCTGCCGCCCCGCCGGGAAGGATCCATCGGCTCCTTCCCTGCACCGAGGGGATGCCGCAGCGGTCAACCGGGGCGGGTGTAGGTGCGCGCCGACGGCTTCCGGCGGCGCGCTGAAAGACCCGCTGGCCTAGCGCCTTCGTGGGTTCGAATCCTACTCCCCTCAGCAGAGGGGAGGAGGATGGGAGCGCTCGTGCGCGACCTTATCCTACTCCCCTCAGCCTTTTGGGGAAAGGCTGGCGAAAACAGCCTCGCGCCTCTGGCGCTCGGAGCTTCCGCTTCGCGGAAGAAGGGCTGCACTCGCGCGCAGCCGTTTGGTGTGGAGGGTGCATTCGGGGCGTTTGTGTGGCTGCTGCACAGGATCCGATTCCTGCCCGGTCTTCCGGTCCGGCCGAATCTGGGTGCGCCCCCCGAAAAAACGCTCTTACGAGGTGTGAACGTTTATAAATGGCCTATTTTTTTGTTTAAATACCCTCTCTTTTTTACATGGACATTTATAAACAACTGTGTTGTCGAGAACAGTATTATCGTAAAGTGGTGACTGTCCAAAATGCTCGAATTCAATAGGCAGAGGAGCTATACCGGCAACATACGGTTTTCCGGGCCTCTTCTCACCAGAAACTTTATAAAACGAGACCGTCCTCAAGAAGACCTGTAGCCGGACTATGTGCTGAGCCAGCGCGCTAGCGTTGGCGATGCGCCTCATAGTCATGGACAAACACACGACAAACACACGACGAGCCCCGACCGCGAGGGAAGGGCGATCCGCGGGAACAACGTTGCCGCGGGAAGTTGCAGGGACAACGTCCCTGCAATGGTAAAACACGGAGGTGTTTATACCATGAACGCAAAGAAAACGATAAAGAAGATTTTGGCGCTGGGTGCCGGCGTTACGATGGTGGGTGCCACCGTCATGGGCGCCATGGCGTACGACCTTGCGAGCTATCCGGCTCCGTTCATCACGAACGGCGTCTTCAGCGGCAAGATCGTCGTCGGCGAGAAGGCGGCCACCAGCGACGTGATGGGCTCGATCGACATCGCTTCGAGCCTGCAGGCCTTGTCGGTCAGCCAGACCCCCGTCCAGATTCCGGGCGCCTCGGGTCAGGTCAGCCTCAGCGGCGACAGCTTCCAGATCCAGTCCGCGAGCAACAAGCTCGCGCTGCGCGAACCGGTCTCGAACGTGACGGATACGCTCACGTCCGACAACCTCGCCGCGCTCAAGGGCGGCCAGCTGACGACGAGCCAGGGCACGACGTCCTACAACCAGTACCTGCGCTTCAGGGAACTGAACGCCAGCGGGAGCAACGAGCTGCAGGACTTCGGCGTCAACTACATCACGAACAACCAGAACGTCCTCGGCGACTACATGGTGATCAAGAACTCCGGTCTCCCGTTCTTCGAGTGGGAGATGCAGTTCGGCCAGGGCCTGAAGTCCAGCGAGACGCTGGTGAGCGGCACCAGCTACCGGCTCCAGGACATGGAGGACGAGACGCTGAACATCTTCGGCACCGACTACAGCATCGTCAGCGCCGTCTATGACTCGAGCAGCACTGGCCTGACCCTGACCATGATGGGCGGCAGCTCGCCGGCGACCCTCCAGGAGGGCGAGACCAAGACGTTCACCATCAACGGTGTGGACTACGAGGTCACGCTCGTCTTCGTGAGCGACCCGTCCAGCGGCAGCACCGCTCCGCAGGCGAAGTTCATGGTGAACGGCGAGGTCACGAAGTCGCTGTACGAGGGCGACACCGACACCCTGAGCGGCGGCCTCCAGATCGGCGTCCGCAGCATCCTGGTGAACAGCCGGGCGGGCGTCGCGTCGTTCTACCTGGGCGCGGACAAGATCGTCTTCTCCGTCCCCAGCACCACGGACAACGAGTTCCACGGCGGCGGTTCGGTCCAGATCAACAACCAGAACATCGTCGGCGGCTCGCTGATGATAACGACGGCTACGTCTGGATCCAACCAGGTGAGCCTGACGGACATCAAGTACCAGCTGAACATGGACGCCATCGGCGGCGACGCGTACGTCCCGGCGGGCAGCGGCATCCGCAGCCTCCTGAGATATCCGGAAGCGACGCTGAGCCCGGACTTCGACATCAAGTACGAAGGCCTGACCCAGCCGACGCGCACGAACGTCGCGGTGACCAACAACGGGAACGACCAGTACCAGCTGCAGTTCACGAACGTGCAGAACGTGGCGTACACCGTCCCCTTCGTGAGCAACCGCAACGGCGTCTACCAGTTCGGCGACAACAACCACAACCTCGTCTTCGTCGAAGCGTCGAACGCCACGAACTACAACATCGGCGCGAACGACTATTTCGTCGTGACGAACTCGCCGTGGAACGACAACAGCGTGACGGAAGTGCTCCAGTACAACGACATCGACGCCTCGAACCACGTCCTCTACTTCACGAACGAGGGCGACAGCTCTGAGGTGCAGGTGTCGTACACGCCGAACAACGCGACCAACGCAGGCACGGGCGACCTCGTGATTGGCGGCCACTCCTTCACGGTGTACGTCAACAACACGAACGACACCTCGAGCGGCGCTGCCGGACACATGATCGCGGTCGACCAGAACGGCGACGGCTTCATGAACGGCGCGGAAGTCGGCGTGACCGTGCTCGGCGGCGGCCTGTTGGACCTCATGACGGGGTTCTACTACAACGCCACGACGCAGATGTACAATGCGCTGAACGCGTCCGGCCTCGGTGCGAACAACCTCTCGCTTGTCGACGGCCACGGGCGGACCATGAACGGTCAGACCTGGTACTTCGCCAACAACAGCTCTGCTGCGGCCGCTCCCGCGATTCGCGTTGGCATGAGCTTGACGACGATGGCGAAGTACTTCAACACGCCGACAAGCAGTGAAGTGATTGACTGGCGCATCTACAACCAGGCCACCAGCCCGTACCTGTCACTCGAGCACACCTCGAACGACTACAGCGGGCCGATGAACGGCAACGAGTTGTACAACGAGTACGTGTTCACGACGAACACGGGCGACAGCACGAACTACTACGGCATGACGGACTACGGCGTCCTCATCAAGGAGTACCAGCCGACCGGCACCAACCCGTATACGCTCACCCTGAGCTATCCGGAATCGCAGGTCTTCGGCCAGGTCTTCGTGACGGCTGGCGCGACGTCTGTCCAGAACGGTTCGAGCAGCGTGTCGACCACGACGGTCAACCCGATCGCTGTCGGCCTCGCCGTGCTGGACAAGGACGCGCCCGCTATCGGCACCGAGAACATGATCGTTGTCGGTGGCCCGTGCGCCAACACCGTCGCCGCGGCCCTCATGGGCAACCCGACCGACTGCGCTGCCGGCTTCATGCCCGGCAAGGCCATGATAAAGAGCTTCGAGAACAATGGCATGGTCGCCATCCTCGTGGCCGGCTATGAGGCGCAGGAGACCCTCGGCGCGAGCTACGTCCTCGCCAACTACAAGGACTACGCCGCGTTCAAGGGCAGCGAGGTCGAGGTCGTCGTTCCGGACCTGAAGAACATCGTCGTGCAGGCGGTCTCCACCGACAACACGACGGCTCCGGTCGACAACACGACGAGCAATACGACCCAGTAAGGGCCGGGCTGAACGCCAAGAGTCGAGAAAACATTTTTTCCTTTTTCTCTTTCTTTCTTCCGCACGATACGTACGCGGAGCGCTCTTCCGACGCGGCTCTTCGGCAGATTCGCTCCGCGGTGTGCCGGCTGCGACCCGCGTCGCTGCGTTCCTTCGCGTCAGCGGAGATCCCCGTGGGGGGCGACCCCACAGGCGAGCTTCGCTCCCGGCGGTTCTCAGGAACGGGGTTCCTGGAACCTCGGGAGCTTCGCTCCCCGCGGTTCCGGTAGCGTTCGCGCTGCCGAGAA
>DAHXMN010000066.1 GCA_027371725.1 Candidatus Woesearchaeota archaeon
GAGGAGAGCGACCGCATGGTCGCGAACATCGTCAAGTATCTCCACTACGACCGTGGGAACAAGGGCGCGGTCGCTTCCGTACCTTCGTCCTTGCGTGTCAGGTAGAGGCCGAGCACGCCGGTGCCGAGGATGCCTGCGAGCCCCGTCAAGGGCAGTCCTTCGTTCTTCTCTCCCGGCGCCTTCTGTGCGGCATATGTCCCGATGGTCTTCACGATGGGGTCTTCCGCCTCGATCGTGTTCTTCATGGTCCCTTCGGCCGTGCCGACGTAGATCCGTTGCGGCGAGCCGTCGCTCTTCTCCCGGGCGAGCAGGTCGTTGAGGCCGTCCTGTCCCGGCCGCAGCCGGTCGGTGGCGGTGAACTTCTCGCTGCCTTTCGCGTAGTAGCCCGGCCTGTAGACGGTGTCGTCCGCCGGGTCGCCGATGCCTGCGCCCTTGTTGCGACGGTCGTACTGGATATACTTGACGATGTTCGCGACCATGCGGTCGCTCTCCTCGATGTTCTTGTAGTTGAGCTTCCCCGCGCTCATCCCCGTGATTGTCATGCCGGGGTTCTGCTCCTTCGCCGTCTCCTCGGCGCGCCGGACGAGGTTCCACAGCCCTTCGCCGTTCCGTGGCGTCATGTAGATGTCTCTGCTCGTTTTCTCCTCGACCGTCACCATCTTCGTCGCTGCGGGCCTGTTCATGCTGAACTCCCGCGCTTCCTTTCCCGTCTCGGTCTTCGCGTAGCCGCCGACGAGGGCGCTATAGCCGAGGATCGCGCCCCCCGCGATGAGCGCCGTCGCGACCGCCGCCTGCGCGGCCTTCCGGACGCCGTCGTCCTGGAGCTCCATGAACCGCTCGTTCGCGTTCCGGTAGAGTGAGGAACGTTCCGCCAGCCCGTTGAGGCTGTCGCGGCCGCGTTGCAGCGTGTCTTTCGCTCCTCGGTACAGGTTCTGGATCAGCCCCATGCGCATCCCCCCATCAGCAATCCATACGTGATAGCCCTGCGGTCGTGTGGTGAACCGCTTTTATAGCGCTATCTCCGCGATTCCTGGAAGGATTCCGACAATGGCCGTAAGATTCACGAGCAATCCTTTCGACCGCCGAAGGCCTGGCGAGGGAAAAATAAATAAAGGGCGGCTCATCCTTCCCGGTCATGACGCTCAAGCTGTACCCGGTCACCATCCAGGCCGTCAGTAATAGCTAGCGTGCCCCTTCTCCACTAACGTTAAATAGTACCGATAACCGTTTCATTTTCAAGGTTGGACGAACATCCACCCGTTGTGTTGCCTCGGATCCTGTGCCGGACGCGAGCATGGCCGAAGGCCATTACGCGAGCGCCCGTCAAGACCTCGGACCGGAGGGAGAAAGAAATCTCCGCAACACAACGGCAAGGGTCAAGAACGAACAATGACCAGGTGATCATCATGACTACTGAAGGAAAAGAGACGAAAGAGCGGTTCCTCACGATAGCGGACGCCATGGAACAGGGCGCTGGAAAAGTCGCCGTGCACGGCTGGGTCTACCGCGAGCGCGGCTCCTCGGCGGTGAAGTTCATCGTGCTGCGCGACGGCACGGATATCCTGCAATGCGTCATCAAGAAGGACGCGGTGGGCGAGGAGAAGTTCGCGGAGGCGGACAAGCTCCAGGTGGAGGCCTCGCTGGAGATCAACGGCACGATCAAGGAGGACAAACGAGCTCCTTCCGGCTATGAGGTCGCCGTGGATTCGTTCACCGTCGTCGGCTTCTCCGACCAGTTCCCCATCACCAAGGACCAGAGCCCCGAATTCCTCCTCGACAAGAGGCACTTGTGGCTCCGCTCGCGGAAGATGCAGGCGATCCTGAAGATACGCGCGACGATGTTCCGCGCGTTCCGCGAGTACTTCGACGGCCACGGCTTCCTCGAGTACCACAGCCCCATGTTCCAGGCGACGCAGTGCGAAGGCGGCTCCTCCTTGTTCGCGGTGAAGTACTTCGACGCCGTCACGTACCTCGCGCAGACCTGGCAATTGTACGCTGAGCCGGCGATCTTCTCGTACGAGAAGCTCTACACCATCGCGCCGTCGTTCCGCGCGGAGAAATCAAAGACGTCGCGTCACCTCACGGAGTACTGGCACGCCGAGATGGAGTATGCCTGGGCGGACTTCAAGGGGATCCAGGACCACGGCGAAGGCGTCATCAAGCACATGGTCAAGGCCGTGCTGGAGAAGCACCGGAAAGAGCTGGAGATCCTCGGCCGCGACCTGAAGAAGCTTGAGCCGACCGTCGCGAAGCCCTTCCCGCGCATGACCTACACCGACGCCTTGAAGATCCTCAAGGAGCGGTGCAAGATGGACGTCGAGTGGGGCAAGGACCTCCGCACCATCGAGGAAGACAAGCTCTCGCAGCTCTACGACACGCCGATCATCGTGACCGAATACCCGACCGCGGTCAAGGCGTTCTACATGAAAGCGGTCGACGGCCATCCGGAAGTGGTGCAGGGATGCGACTTCATCGCGCCGGAAGGCTACGGCGAGATCATCGGCGGCAGCGCGCGCGAGACCGACCTCGACGTGCTGAAGCAGCGGCTGCTCGACGCGGGCGAGAAGCTCGAAGGGTACGACTACTACTTCGACACCCGGCGCTACGGCAGCGTGCCGCACGGCGGCTTCGGCCTCGGCATGGAGCGCGTCGTCAGTTGGGTCTGCGGCCTCGACAGCATCAAGGACGCCATCCCGTTCCCGCGGACGCCGCTGCGCTGGACGCCGTAGGAAGATTTTCTTTAACCGTTTTCCCTTTCCTTAATCTCGTGGATGCCTCGCGGCTTTAGCCCGGGGAGGTTCATTCCTTGACCAATCCTCCGCTTCAGGTCTCCGCCCAGAACGAGTAGTTGTTCGGGCCCATCGCCTTCGCGGCGTACATCGCGGTGTCCGCAGCGTGCATGAGATGGTCGGGAGTCAGGATCCCCGCTGACGGATAGAGCGCGATCCCGACGCTGATTCCGATCCGGTGCTCCACCCCCCTGACGAGGAACGGCTGTCGCATCGTCTCGACAATCCGATGATAGAGCGTCACCTCCTCGATCGGCCGTTTCCAGAGCAGCTTCGTCACGTTCCAGGCCGCAAGCCCTGCCTTGAACGAGGCGAACTTCAGCATATCGACTAGGTGGAAGTGCACAGGGTGGAGAAGACTTCCAGCATTATAAAGATTCTATTTTTTGTCTTCCGACGGCGCGAGTCGTTCCTTCGCTGCCTTCACGACGCGTTCCTCGTACTCGTATTTCTTCTCGCCTTCGGGAGGCTCTTCGCCGAGGATGGCGAGCAGCTCCTTCGTCAGTTGCACTTCGCCGTCCGCGTCGAGGCCGTTGATGGGGCGTTGGCCGGCGTGCTCGCGGACGATCCTCGTCTCGAGTTCCTCGTGGTCAGCGACCGTCACTTGGAATTCCTCGAACTCCTGCGCGCTCAGCCGCGCGGTATTCCGCATCACGAAGTACGCGCCGTTCTCGTAGAACCGGTCGATCAGCTCCTTGAGCTTCAGGTCGGAGACCCTGCCTTCAGCGAGTTCGCCCTCGACGCGGAGCAGGACGATCTTCCCTTTCACGTCCGTCGCGCGCTCCTCTGCCAGCCGTTCCAGTTCCCTGTTTGCTGCTTCTGCCGCTTTCTTGTCGCAGTCGACGCGTAGAACCGCCCGTTCCTTGACGATGATCGGGACGCGCTCCATCTTCCAATCGTGGACGACGCAGAGCGAGCCGTGCTCCAGCTCCTCCAGTTCGGAGAAGTTCGCGGGGAACAACGGTCCGGGATAGACGACCTGCCTGTACCCCGGAAGCGCGATCTCGTTGACGATGTGGACGTGGCCGCCGGCGTAGTAGTCGAAGCCCGCGGGCATCATGCTGGCCGGACTCGATTCCATCGCCCAGGCGGCAGGGCGCTGCAACCGCGAAGGCAAGCTCGCGG
>DAHXMN010000067.1 GCA_027371725.1 Candidatus Woesearchaeota archaeon
TAATCCACCGCCGCATGAACAAGATCATCAGCGTCTCGCTCAAGGACGACGTGCTCGCGGAGATCGACCGGTTGGAGAAGAGCGGCTTCTCCGGGCGGAGCGACGTCATCCGCGCAGGCATCCGCCGCCTCAGCCAGGAGCTCGGCGAGCGGGAGCGGCTGAAAGGGAAGGTCGACGCGATCCTCGTCGTCCAGTACCTGGAGCGGCACGGCGAAGGCATCCACGAGATTGAGCACTCCTTCGGCGACCTGGTGCGGACGCGGCTCCACAGCCAGCTCGAGGACAAGGGATGCATCGAGCTGCTCCTCCTCCACGGCGACGGCAAGCGGATCCGGCAGTTCGCGGAACGCTGCCAGGCGCAGAAAGGGATGAGCGTGACCAGGCTGATCGCGCTGTGAGCTTGACAGCATCCGAGACAACCGCGTTCTTCCCGCGGCGTTCTTCCCGCGACCGCGTTGAAAGCGAAGGTCACCGTCATTAATCCCGTGGATACCTCGCGGCTTTAGCCCGAGGAGGAATGCCGCCTTGGAGCAAGATCCGGGCGCGAACATGATGCGAAGCATCATTATCGTGAGCGCCCGTCACGACCTCGGACCGTCAGGGAGAACAGGGTCTCCGCGGCATTCCGCGGTCTTCACGAGAAGATACCCCCGCCTTTAGGCCAGGGAGGCTCATCAGGCCGAACCGTTGCAGAGGGCTGTGCGAAGGCCGAACAAGTGCCCCCTCACAGGCGAGCGCAAGGCTCGCCGCGGCCCCGGTAGCCGCGCTAGCGAGGACCTGCGGGGACGGGACCCTGAGGGACGAGCGATACGGTTCGAAGACGGTGACCCGAGCGCCAGCGAGACTTTCAACGCGACAGCCCATCGGTAAAGTTTATAAAGAGTTTGGGATTCGTCGATCGCATCAGGTTCCAGAGGTAGCTCCATGGCAGAGACCGTCGAGAAGCATGAGAAGGCCATCCGCCGCTTCGGCGTCCGGTACGGCCGCACCGTGAAGCGGAAGCTCGGCAAGATCGAGGCGCAGCAGCGCAAGAAGCACGTCTGTCCATACTGCAGGTACACCAGCGTGAAGCGGCTCGCCGCAGGCATCTGGTCGTGCGGCAAGTGCGGCGCGTCGTTCACGAGCAAGGCGTACACCGTCTCCAAGCCGGCCGGAGTCAAAGCCGAGCAGACCATGGAGGTCTGAAGATGGCGTACCGATGCTTCTTCTGCGGCAAGGAGATCAAGGAAGAGCACATCAAGAAGAAGGTGCGTTGCATCTACTGCGGCTCAAAGATCATCTTCAAGGAGCGCACGATGACGACGCACGTCAAGGCGCGATGATCCGCTCGACGATCGAGCTGGCGGGCGACGCGCGGCTCGCGACCCTTCTCACGGCAGAGGAGAAGAGCTTCGAGCACCGGCGCGTCGGCTACGCGGTCAAGGCCTCGGGCGGCCGGCTCGTCGTGGAGATCGAGGCGGAGGATGCGACCGCGCTTAAGACCGCGGTGAGCAGCGTCTGCCGCATCGTCTCGGTATATGAGAAGGCGGAAGGGGTGTGAACATGGAGGCGGAGATGCAGGAGAGTATCGGGAAGCTCCAGCTCATCGAGGAGAACCTCCGCTCCTACCTCGCGCAGAAGCAGCAGGTCCAGGCGCAGCTCATGGAGCTCGAGAGCGCGGTCGAAGCCCTGGACGGCGCGAAGAGCGCGTACAGGATCATCGGCTCGATCATGGTGGAACAGTCTGCCGGTGACACGAAGAAGGACCTGGAAGAGCGCATGGAACGCGCCAAGGTCCGGCTCGCCTCCATCGAGAAGCAGGAGGAGAAGGCCAAGCAGCAGGCCGAGAAGCTCCAGCAGGAGATCATGGCCGGCATGAAGCGGTGAAGGTGAACAAGATGGCAGGTTTCGACAAGGTCGCGTCCGCCCTCAGGATGCTCCTCGAGGAGCAGGGCACGCCGCGCAACGTGCGCGAGAAGGTGCAAGGGATGCTCAAGGCGATCAGCGCGGGCGGCGACACGCAGCTCCTCGCCGACAAGCTCCTCATGGAGCTCGAGGACCTGCAGTCCGACGTCAACATCCCGAGCTACGTGCGGACGCAGATCTGGTCCATCAGCGGCATGCTCGAGAGCATGGACCGGTAAGAAGATTTAAAAATTATTCCTCGCTTCGGCCATCATGACCGATGAGAGTCTGATTTCACAGGAAGAAGCCCGGACGATAGTGGCGAGTTAAGAGGGCGACGAGTTCTTCAAGACCCGTTCTCCGAAGCCTTACGGAATCGGGAGGGACTAGGTAGTTGAATTCCAGATGGGCGCCACGGCATAGGTCTATCCGAACGTGACGTTCTACAGGACCGCGAGCTAGAGAAGAGATTCAAAAAAAAAAAGACACGGAGAAAAGAGGCGAGGGCTTTACTTCTTCTTCCCCTTCATCTTGTTCCTCGCGACGAGGAGGACGATGATCAGGCCGGCGATCCAGAACGGCCAGTAGTCGATGAAGACCGCGCGGAAGAGGCTCTTCTGCCGCACCGTGAGCTGCACGACCGTGGTGTCGTCCTGGAGGTTCTTGCCCTGCGCGTCCTGGTAGTCGACGAGCATGGTGAGGCCGTACGCGCCGGGCGTGCCGTCCTTGTCGATGTCGACGGTGAAGTCGACGGGCGCGGTCTGGCCGGGGGCGAGCGATCCGATGTAGCGCACGCTGCCGTCCGTGGAGAACGGGTATTGCGGGAGCATCTTCAGCTTCAGCTCGTAGGCAGTGTCCGTGCCGGTGTTCTTGACGAGGAGCCGCACCGTCCGCGAGTTGTAGTTCGCGTAGAGCGCGTCCGAGCCCGCGTCCGTCGTCTCGAAGAGCGCCTTCGCCTTGACGTGGAAGGTCAGCGTCTGCGTGACGGTCCGTTGCACGAGGTTCTCGTCGAGGTAATGGATCGTGACGCTCAGCGGGTAGTCCTTCGCCGCCGCGTCCTTCGGCACCTCGATGGTGACCTGCGCCTGCTTGGATTGGCGCGCGGCGATCGTGCCGAGGGCGGCGTGCGAGTCCGCCCACTTCGCCACGAGCGGCGCGTCCACGCCCACGTCCGCGGTGACCGCCTGCGCGTCGAAGCCGCCGTCGTTCTGGTAGTTGATGGTGACGGTCGCCGTATCCCCTGGATAGACGTCAATCGGCGAGGAGTCCGTGACGCTCGCCGTGATGTCCGGCGTGCCCGCCACGAAGACATTGAGGACGCTCGAGCTCGAGAACTGCGAGAGCAGCGAGGTCTCGAACTGGTTCGTGACGGTGAGCTGGTAGAACCCGCCGGTCGCGGTCGGGTCGATCTTCATCGGGAAGTCGACCGTCTTCGTCGTGCCGGCGCAGAGGCCGCCCGCAGGGAGCGTGCTGACGCCGTCCATGATGAAGGGCGGCCCGGACTGGATGCTCGTCGTGATCGCCTGGGCGCAGGCGGACGGCTCGGTGTTCTCCAGCGTGAGCTCGAGCGTGAATGTCTTGCCGACGGCCGCCTGGCCGTCGACGACCTTGAAGCCGGTGACGATGATGTTCGGCTGGAGCGCCGCGTGCGCGCTCGTCCCGAGGAGCGGCAGCAGCAGCGCGACCGCAAAGATGGTGAAGAGCGTGTAGAGTCCGGTCTTGTTCATGTTCATCCCTCCGTTTGTTTCTGATCGATGATGTTTGTCCTCGCCGTGAGGAAAAGTCTCACGGCCGCGCCCCGGCGGCTCCCGCATCAGGGGATCGCTTGTTGACCGCGTTCAGTCCGATCGCCGCGATGGTCGCGAGGCCGCCAAGGGGGCGCTGTTCGGCTTTTCCTTCGCGGTTGGCGCGGCTCATTCGATATCCCTCTTGAACGCGATGAAGACCGTGCCGACGGTGAGGACGAAGAAGACGAGGAGGTAGACGAGCGGCGTCAGGATCTGGATG
>DAHXMN010000068.1:0-1900 GCA_027371725.1 Candidatus Woesearchaeota archaeon
ACCGCGTACGGCGGGCTCGGCATCTGGAAGAACGCGCTCCACGAGTTCGCGGAGTTGTACCGTTCTACTGCGAAGGCGAGGTCGGCCGCGCTGATGTTCGACTGGTCGTCGCCGATGAGGGTGTCGCGCGCATCCTTGAGCCGCTCTTCGACGATGAGGTACGTCTCGAGGTCGGCGAGCGTGGTGAGGTTCCTGTTCCCGAGATTGCGCTCGAACGTGGCGATGTCTCCGAGCGTCTTGCGGTAGATTGCGGTCCGCTGTTCCCGCGTCAGGTTCGCGTAGAGCCTCGTACGGAGGTCGATGAGGTCGGAGAAGCAGTAGCTCGCGAGGCTGTACCAGTCGCTGCCGTTCTCCCCGGCCGCTTCCTGCGCCGTGCGGTTCGCCGCGTCGGGCAGTGTCGCGTTCGCCCCCTGGAGCGCGAGCTCCTTCGCGGCGATGTCCCTCCTGCCGCAGAGGTCGGCGGCGACGCCCTGCATGATGCGCGTGTACGCGGGGTCCTCGGTCAGCGGAGGAGGCGGCTGGACGCTGACCGTGCGGTGCGTGAAGATGGCGAGCGCCTCCTGGAGCGTGGAGACCTGCTGCACGGGGATGCCGAGCACGCTCGTGTTGACCGGTATGAAGAGGAGCGAGAGGTTCACGGCGGCGTTCGACGCGCCGCTCCCGTTGCTGGCGTTGCCGATGTCGATGAGGCTCTTGTTCACGGTGGCGGCTCTCGTTCGGTTCAGTTCCGCGAGGTAGGAGACGTTCACCTCGGTCGGGTAGGAGAACGCGCTGATCAGGACCATGCGGAGGCCGCGCGCCTTCGCAGCCTCGACCTTCTGCTTGATCCCCGCGACCGGGCCGACGATGCCGCCGCTGTTGATCGTGCCGGTAATCGCAATCGTGTCGTCCGGCTGGATGCCGGCGAGGAGGGATGCGGTGAGGACCGTCATGGCCGCGCCTGCGCTCGGTCCGCCGACGACGGTGCTGTTCGCGCGGATCGTGTAGAAGAAGTCGTACTGGGAGCAGTCGACGCCGAGGTAGCTGCACGCCACCTGGTTCGCGTACCGCGTGCTGCTCTGCGTGTCGAGCTGCGTGAGAGGGAACGAGTCGATGAAGATCTGCCCCGTGCCCGGCTTGATCTGGAGGTAGACGTCCGCGGTGCCGCCCACGCCCTCGTCGAGCGGATTCCCGGTCTCGGCCACCGTGAGGAGGGTGAGGTGGCCGCTGCTCTTGTACGCCGCGGCCGGCGTGGCGAGGAGGAAGAAGAGGAAGGGGAGGAGGATGAACGGTGTGAGCGTGATCGTTGCGCGTCGTTCCATCTTTGGCTGCCTCAGTACTTCGCCTTGTTCCGGCCGCGCCGCTCCACCATCGCGAGCCGCGCCAGCACCTCGCCGGCGTGCTTCGACTCCTTGTACCCGGCGAGGAACTCCTGATACGCTTCCTCGTGGACGCGGTAGTGCTTCGACTCGAGCGCCTGCCGGAAGAGATGGATATCCACCGCTTTGTGCTCGGGTTCCTTGCTCGTGAAGCTGAGGCCGAAGTCGATGAAATAGAGAACGTTGCCCTTGACGAGCATGTTGCTCGTGGTGAGGTCGCCGTGGATGATGTCCGCGTCGTGCATCCTCGCGAGATGGTCACCGATGGCCCGCCCGATCCCCGGGTCCTTGTCGAGGAGCGCCTTGACTTGCGTGCCGTCGATGAACTCCATGACGATGCGTTCCTTCCCGTCGGTCCGGATGAGCTTCGGGCCGGGGACCGGCAGCTTCTCGAGGATTCTCGCCTCGCGCCGCGTCCTCGTCTTGCGGAGCTCATCGTCCAGCTGCGGCAGCCGATACGTTTTCCGGACCCGGTCCTTGACGACCTGCCGTCCGCCGGGCGCCTTTTCCAGGTAGACGGTGGCTTCCGCGCCCGACCCCAA
>DAHXMN010000068.1:1910-3879 GCA_027371725.1 Candidatus Woesearchaeota archaeon
ATCTTTCCAGGAGCCGCTTGAGCTGCGGCAGCGCTTCCTGCGCCGCCGTTTCCCCCGCGCGGAGGTATTCCGCGCTCTTGTGGAAGCTCAGCGCCTCGTTGATGGGGGCTGTCAGGCTGAGCACGAGGCCGCCGCGCATCAGGCGCTTCGTCTCCTGTCTCGTGTGGCCCGCATGGGTCTGGTAGAGGCTGATGAAGATGTCCGCGATGCTGGGCTGATGCGTCAGCGGCCGGCCATCCCCCTCGGCGGTCAGGCTCACCGCGACCCTGACCGTGCTCCGCAGCCGATACCCTGCGAGCGGCAGGTCGTGGTTGACGCCGCCGTCCACGTAGTAGATGCCGCCGATCAGGACCGCCGGCAGGATGCCGGGGATGGCGGCGCTCGCCATCAGCGCGTCGACGACCCGTCCTTCGCGGAGGACCGCTTCCTTGCCGTCGTGGAGCGTCGTCGCGATGATCGCCAGGGGGATGCGCGCCTCCTCGATGCGCGCGTCGCCGAACCACTCCGTGAGGAGCCGCTTCAGCTTCTCGCCTTTCATCAGCGCGTAGCGCGGCATCAGGGGGTCGATGTAGCTGAGCATCCGCGTCCGGTCGAGCGATCGGCTGAATGCCTCCAGTCCGCCGATGTCCTGGTGGAACGCGTAGTATGCGCCGACGATCGCGCCCATGGACGAGCCGGTGATCTCCTCTATGCCGATCCCCGCTTCGGAGAAGACCTTGATGACGCCGACGTGCGCGAAGCCGCGCGCCCCGCCGCCGCCGAGCGCGAGACTGATGCCTCTCTCCTTCCCGCCTCCCATCCGGCACGGGATGTTTTCCGCTCTTTTATGTCTTCTGCACGCCCCGTTTCCCGCGGGGAGCGCTCGCGGAGGAGAAACAATAAAAAGCGCGGCGTCCTTTCGAGGGTCGCCCCGTTGAAAAAGCCCTCCGACCGCGGCTTCGGCCCAGGGATGACGAACGGTGGTGAGCGGGCGTACAGCACAAGGGCTTCTCCGTCATCGACGTGCTGCAGAACTGCGCCACGTTCAACAAGGTGAACACCGTGACATGGTTCAAGGACCACACGTACAAGCTCGAGGACGAAGGGCACGACCCGACGGACCGGAACGCTGCCTTCCAACGCGCCATCGACGAATCGAGACTGGCGACCGGCATCTTCTACCAGGACGAGCGCGAAGCGTACGACGAGGACGTCCCCGCAGAGCGGGGGCTGCCGCTCGTCGACCACGACCTCTCCAAGACGGACATCACCCAGACGATGAACGAGTTCATGTGAACAAGCGGTCCGTTCTCGTGACCGATTCGCTCCGTCGAATCATCAATGCCGAGCTTTCGACCCTCATCGTCGCGGCCTTGGCGCAAGACCCGGGCGCGAACATGACCGAGTGTTTCGAGACTCGCATTCGAAGAACGCGAGGATCAAGAACGACGCGAAGCGGCGTGACTGAGGCCATAATCGTGAGCGCCCGACAAGACCCCGCACCGGAGGGAAGACAACCAGGCCGCAGCGACGATGAATAACAACGTTTTTAATCATTACGGCTACTTCCGGCACCATGATCCCCGAACGCGCGAACCGTCGCCGTCCTGACAGCGAGCTCGCGCCCGCACGGAAAGAGGTCGCGCAGCTCTTCAACGAGGCCGAGCGGTTCTTCCTCGCCGGCGACAAGGAGATGGCGCGGCGACGCGTGCGCGCCGCGCGGAAGGCCGCGATGAAGGTCCGGCTCCGCATCCCGGAGCACAATCACCGTTTCTGCCGGGAGTGCGAGTCCTACCTCAAGCAGGGCATGAACTGCACCGTCAGGATCAGGGACGGCATCCGGATCACGCGCTGCGCGGAATGCGGCGCGGTGCGAAGGAAAGTGCTGAACGGCAAGAGATGAGAAGCGGACAAGAACAGAAGGAATAAGCGCCCCGCTCACCACCGTTCGTCATCCCTGGGCCGAAGCCGCGGTCGGAGGGCTTTTTCA
>DAHXMN010000069.1 GCA_027371725.1 Candidatus Woesearchaeota archaeon
GAGCAGGTGGGGCACGCAGCGCACGGCCCCCCGCAATCAACGCCCGTCTCGCCCTGATTCTTCACGCCGTCAGAGCAGGTGGGGCACGGGCCGCAGGGGCCGCCGCAATCAACGCCCGTCTCGCCCTGGTTCCGGATCCCGTCGGAACAGTTCGGCTGTACGCAAGCCGCGTCGACGCACGACAGCGAGGCGCAGTCCGCCGGCTTCAGGCACGCCTTGCCCGCGGCGCACGGCTGGCATGGGCCGCCGCAATCGACGTCCGATTCCCCTTGGTTCTTGATACCGTCGGAGCAGGTGGGGCACGGGCCGCAGGGGCCGCCGCAATCAACGCCCGTCTCGCCCTGGTTCTTCACGCCGTCAGAGCAGGTGGGGCACGCAGCGCACGGCCCCCCGCAATCAACGCCCGTCTCGCCCTGATTCTTCACGCCGTCAGAGCACGTCGGACGGTAATCGCACGTCTGCGCAGTGGGCGGCCGCACGGTGACGTTCGTGCAACCGTTCGTGACCGTGCAGTTCCGGTACTGGTGGCTGGTGGACTGGCAGTCGCCCCAGTCCGAGCAGTTCCATCGCGGCGCGCACGCCGAGGAGCCGCAGGCGCCGCAGTCCGCGCTGCAGGTGGAGCAGTTCTCGGGGGCGAGGCAGAGCTTGTCGCCGCAGTACGGCGCCGCGGGCGCGCCGAGCCACGAGTCGGAGATGATGTACATGATCGGCGGGCTCTCCGCCGAGGCGTCGCCGTTGTCCGTCGCGATGTAGCGGACGAACGACTTGCCGGGGGCGTTGCCGGTGACGACGGCGTTGCTGCCGTCGATCGCGACGGTGACGTTGCCCGGCGGCACGGATCCGGGCGGCGGCTCATCGACGACAGCAGAGAAGGAGAGCGGCCCCTTGTCGGGGTCGACGAAGTACGCGCTCAGGTTGAGGAGGTAGTCGCCGTCCACAGGGAGCACGGCAGGCAGGATCGTCGCTACCTGGACGGGCGGCCGGTTGACGTTCGTCACGGAGATGTTCCATGTCCGCTTGGCGGCGATGCCGTCGGCGCCCGTCGCCTCGAACGTCAGGACGTGGCTGCCCGCGGCGTTGTAGTCAGGGACGTAGAGGAAACTCGCGCCGGTGGCGTTCTGCACGACGTTGTCGAGCAGCCACTCTCTCGCTGTCGCGCCCGTCGCCGTCGCGGAGAAGAGCGTTGCGTGCTCTTCAGGGACGGTGATCCGCGCGTCGAGAGGCGTCGCCGTTATCTCCGGCAGGGAGAGGAGGTCAAAGACGGCGAGCCGCGTCGCGACGCAGCCGTCCGGCGAGACCGCGTAGAAGAGGATGCGGGTCCGGTTCTCCAGCCCCGCTGGCGTGAAGGCGAACGCGCCCGTCGACGCATCGAAGGTGATGTTCCGCTCGAGAGTGAGAGGCGTGAAGCCGGCGAGCGCGGTGACGTTGTTCCCGACGCTGAAGCTTCCGTCGAGCGTGGTGTTGTAGGCGATGCGTGCCGTCGCGGGCGTCAACGTGACGAGCGGCGTGTCCGCCACGATGCAGGTCGCGACGGCGAGCGGCAGCGCGAGGAGGAAGATGATGATGAATGCTCCCGCTATCCGCCCGCGCATCGCTCCACCTCTTTTTTCCTCTTCTGAGACGGAACGTTATAAAAAGATGACGGGGAAAGACGCGAAAAAGAGCGGCCGAGCGAGAAGGGGCGACTATTTCTCCGGCGCGTACTCCTTCCGGAGGATGGCGTTGATCGCCTTCGCCTTCTTCGGCCCGATCTTCTCGACGAGGGCGAGCTCTTCCTCCGTGGCGTTCGCGATCGCCCGGACAGTCTTGAAGTGCGCCAGGAGGTTTTTCGCGAGGCCCGTGCCGACGCCGGGCAGGCTGCTCACGATGAACTCCTGGTACTCGGTCTCGGAGAGCGGCTTCTGGGTGTGGAGCTGGAACTCCTGGCCGCCTTTCTCCGCTTCCTTCTTCGCGATGAGCGCGAGCAACGCCGCCGTCTCCTTGCTGTTCCGCGTGAAGAGCACCGGGATGTTGTAGCTCACCGTGATGGCGGCGAGCATGCCGAGGATCGCGTTCGGGTGCATCCGGCGGATGCTGTAGATATCTTCTTCGCCCTCGATGATGATGAGCGGCCGCGGATAGCTCCTGAGGCCCCGCAGCTGGCTCAGCAGCCGGCCGTCAACGATGCTGTCGACGAAGTCCGCCACCGTCTTGTACTCGACGACGACGCGGTCGCTCAACTGGTAGTCGCCGACCGCCAGTTGCCTGAGCTCGATGGTGACGTCGTGGTCGAGCAGCGCTTTCAGGACGCCGCTCGTCTTCTCGCGGTGGTCGGCGAGGATGCGCGGCTTCGCGGCGACGCCAACTCCGGGATCTTTCGGCTCGCCGTCGTCCTCATGATCGTTATGTCCGTCCTCGTGCTTATCGGTTCCGTTATCGCCGCCTTCGCCGAACGAAGGGAGCGTCTGCTTCGCGATCGCCTCGCCGTTGCGCTGCTTGAAGTCGCGCTTCACCTCGTCGAGGACGCGGTACATCCGCTTCTCCTTGTTCTTCGCCGCGTACCTGTACGCGACGTCCCTCGTCCCTTCGGTGACGAGCATGATCACCCGGCCTTTCTCCAGGCGGCCGGTCCGGCCGCGTCGCTGCACGGTACGGATCGCGCTCGGGATCGGCTCGTAGAAGAGGACGACATCCACCTTCGGGATGTCCAAACCCTCCTCCGCCACGCTCGTCGCGATGAGGACGTTGAACCCGCCGTTCCGGAACTCCTCGAGGATCGCCCGCTGCGTCTTCTGGCTCATCCCGGTCTCGCCCTTCTTCATCTGGCCGACGAAGATCTTCGAGGTGACGCCGATGCTGTCAACCGCCTCCTTGATCTTCACGGCCTGGTCGCGGTACTGGTTGAAGATGATGATCTTCGCGTCCTTCTCCGCGTAGAGCTCCTTCAGCACGGCCTTCTTCACCGCGCGCAGCTTCGGATGCTCGATCTCCTGCTCGAGCAGCTTGTCGGTGTGGAGCATCGCCGCCTTCACGTTGACGTCGCGCACCGCGTTCTGCACCGCCTTCGACTGACCGCGCGCGGCTTCCGTCTCGAGCTTCTGGAAGTACTTGCTGAGCGCGGTGACGCCCTGCGTCTCGATCAGCTCGAGGCCGTGCTGGATCTTCAGGGCCTCGGCGAGAAGGGACATGGACTTGAGGGACTCGAAGGAGCGCCGCCCTCTGGCGGCTTCGGCATGGAGCGCCGCCTGCGCCTTGAGCATCCCGGTCTTGCTGGAGAGCGCGTTCCGATTGACGACGCCGAGCTGCTCCAGGTCATCGAGCCGCTGCTCGTACGCGCGCGTCAGGGCGACATGCACTGTCTTGAACTCGGGCGGCATCTGGACCTTGACGTGCTCGACCTCGACGTCCTGGATGTACGGCTGCACGTCCGGGCTCTCCGCCGAGCGGACCTCGATCTCCTCGATGAAGAGGTTCTTACAAACTTCTTCGATCGTCTCCTTGTCGCTGCCCGGGCTCGCGGTGAGGGCGAGTATCCGTTCGTGCTTCGCCGCCTTCCGGTAGCGGTCGGCGACGAAGACGTAGCTGTAGTCCTTCACGGCGCGATGCGCTTCGTCGACTATCAGGAGGGAGACGTCCGTCAACGGGGTCTTGCTTCCCATGATGTCGTTTTCCAGACCTTGAGGGGTGCTGAAGATGATTCTTGCTTCTTTCCATAATTTGGCGCGTTTCGCCGGCGGGACGTTCCCGGTGAAGACGACCGCGCCGCCCTCTTCCAGGTCGAGGTCCCTCTTGAACGTGTCGAGATGCTGCTGCACCAGCGGACGGGTCGGCGCAAGGAAGAGGACCTTGCTGCCGGGGTAGTGCTGCAGCC
>DAHXMN010000006.1 GCA_027371725.1 Candidatus Woesearchaeota archaeon
CGCGTTCCACGCGACGCAGACGACGCCGGACTGGGTGGCATCATTGTACGGCATGGCGACGACGCTGCACCGCTGGAGGAACGCCGCTATCTCTTCCTCGGAGACATAGCTGTTGTGGAGCTCGACGCCTTCCGGAAGCGGGAGGTAGGGGGTCATGTCGCCTTCGCCGGCGATGATGAGCCGCGCGGCCGGCACCGTCTCCCGGATGAGCGGAAGCGCTCGGAGCAGGGTGTCCAATCCCTTGTAGGCCCTGATCCTGCCGAAGAAGAGGATCGTGGCCGGCTCTTCCTTGACGATGCGCGGCGGCTTCCCGAAGTCGTAGCTGCCGATGAAGTGCGTGGAGATTCTCTCTGCGGGGACTCCTTGCGCTTCGACGACGCGCCGCTGCCGCTCGCCGTGGACGATGACCTCGTCCGCTCTCCTGCGGAGGAATCGTGTGATGGCGCGGATGAGGAGCGTCCTGACAACGCCGGCCTCGCCGCTGTGGAGCTCTGGGTCGTTGATCGTGACGACGAGCTTCCGCGGACGGTAGAGGAGCATGTACGGGACATACCACGGGTGGATGTCGAGGACGTGGACGACGTCCGGGTCGAGCCTCCGCATGAAGGAGAGGAAGCGGGCGTGCTGCCTCAAGTCCAGGGAGAGGAGGAGCGTCTTGAGGACGCTCGGCGGCGCGGGGTATGTGTAGAGCGCCACCTTCTCCGAGAAGAACGCCTTGCCTGAGTAGCTCGGCAGGAGGACGTGGACCTCCATGCCGTTCAGTCCGGCCATCGCGGAGCTAAGGGCGCCGCAGTAGTGGAGGGTGCCGGCGCGTCCGTTGAGGCCGAAGTAGAGGACCTTCATCGTTCCCTCCGCAGGATGAGTTGCGCAGCCGCCCGTAGGTCGTCCGCGACGAGGTCGGGAGAGGCTTCCGCGTCCCGGTTCGCGTGCTCGCCCGTCAGGACGAGGATGGTCGTGCACCCGGCGGCGGCGCCCGCGGCGATGTCGCTCGGCTTGTCGCCGACCATGAAGCTCTTTCTGAGGTCAATGCCGAGCTCGTCCGCCGCTTTGAGGAGCAGGCCGGGTTTCGGCTTCCGGCAATCGCACACTGTTCTGTACCCGCCCTTCCCCTTCTCGGGATGGTGCGGACAGTAATAGGTCTGCTCCATCCTGACCCCTTCTCGGGCGAGGAGGCCGAGGATGTACGCGTCCAGCGATGCGAACTCCTCCTCTGTGATGATGCCTTGCGCGATCACCGACTGGTTGGTCACGAAGACGAGCGCGAAACCCGCCTCGCCGAGGCGCCTGAGCCCGTCCACCGCGCCGGGGAGGAAGGAGACCTCCTCCTTCCGGTGGAGGTGACCCGGGTCGTGGAGCACCGTCCCGTCCCGGTCGAGGAAGACCGCGCGTCGCATGGCATTCACGCTTTGCGCTCTGAGAGCTCCCGTTCGATCAGTTCGCAGATGATGTGGCCTGCGGTGATGTGCCCTTCCTGGATGCGGGGCGTGTTGTCCGAGGGGATGTGGAGGACGAGGTCGGCGTGGTCCTTGAGCTTGCCGCCCTTCCGGCCGGTGAAGCCGATGGTCAGAGCTTTCCGTTTCCTGGCGGCGTCGAGCGCGTTCAGGATGATGGGCGAGTTGCCGCTCGTGCTGATGCCGAGGACGACGTCGCCCGGGTTCGCCATGGACTCGATCTGCCGGGAGAAGACGGTGTCGAAGCCGATGTCGTTCCCCCACGCGGTGAGGATCGACGTGTTCGTCGTGAGCGCGAGCGCGGGGATGCTCGGCCGGTCCAGCTTGAACTTGCAGACGAGCTCCGCGACGATGTGCTGGCTGTCCGCGGCGCTGCCGCCGCAGCCGCAGACGATCAGCTTGCCGCCCTTCCGGTAGGAGGCGATGATCGCCTCCGTGATGCGCGCGATCGCGTCCGCGTTCTCCTCGAGCATCGCCTGCTTCATCTCCAGGCTCTCCTTGATCTGCTGCTTGATGAGTCCTTGCATCAGAGCACCTCCATCCAATGGGCGAGCATGTCCGTGAGCGTCCGCTCGATCGGGATCTCCTGCTTCCAGCCGGTGATCGCCTTCACCTTCGCGCTGTCGCCGTAGATGATCGGCTCGTCCGTCGGCCGGAGGAGAGCGGGATCTTGCCGGATTTCCGCACGAACATCTGCGATGCGGAGCAGCATATCGAGTATGTCGCCGACGCGGTACACCTTCGAGCCGCTCAGGTTGTAGACCTCGCCCGGCTCACCCTTCCTGGCGAGGAGCTCGAAGGCGCGAACCATGTCGCGTGCGTCTGTGATGGCGCGTCTCGCCTCGAGGTTGCCGACCTTGATAATCGGTTCTTGTTTTCCTTTCTTGATAAGTGCCGCCTGCTGCGTAAAATTCCCGCAGACATCGCCTGATTTCATCGGTCCTGTGGTGTTAAATATCCTGGCCCTGATTCCGCGGATGCCGTCGTTCTTGAAGTACTGGTAGGTGAGGAGATCCTGCGCAACCTTACTTACACCGTAGGGGTGGAGGGGGAGCAAGGGGTGACTTTCCTTCACAGGAACCTCATCCTCAGAAACGAATCCGTATTCCGCGCTGCTGCACGCGACGAGGATGACCGGGTCGAGCTTGAGCCGCTTCACCGCCTCGAAGAGATTGATGGTACCGATCGCGTTCGCTTCCATCGTATATGCTGGCTTCTCCCAGGAAACCTCAGGATAGCTCTGGGCGGCAAGATGAAAGATGACGTCCGGCTTCGCCGCAGCGATTGCGCGTTCCACTGCAGTAGCGTCACGAATGTCACACTTCTCGATGCGTGCTTTTTTGGGTAGGAGAGCGACGTCGGTCGTCGGATCGTAGTAGGAACCGAGGACCTCATATCCTTGTTCGATGAGAAAGTTGCAGAGGTGCTGACCGATGAAGCCGCCGATGCCGGTGATGTAGGCGCGTGCCATCGTGGCTCAGACCGTCCGTCTCCGCTCGCCGTTCCCGGAAGAAGAGCTGTGCTCGCCGTCGACGTGGACGACGTGGCTGCCTTGCATGTCGAAGCTGAAGGGGAGCTCACGCAGGTCGGAGAGGGCTTCGCGGACCGCCATCTGACGTTCCTTCGGGACGTAGAAGAGGAGGAAGCCGCCGCCGCCCGCGCCGAGGAGCTTGCCGCCGAGCGCGCCCGCGGCGCGGGCCTTCTCGTAGTGGTCGTCGATCTCCTTGTTGGTGATGGCGCCGGTCAATTGACGCTTGAGGAGCCAGCCTTGGTGGAGGATATCGCCGAAGGCGCTCAGGTCGCGCTCGATGAGTGCTTCCTTCAGCTCGTCGGCGAGCGCCCGCATCTTGAGGAGGAAGTCGCGCGTCTGTTTCTTCTCGGTCGTGCTCTTTTCCAATTGCGCCTGGACAGTCTTTGACTCGCGCGTGATGCCGGTGAAGAAGAGGAGGAGGTTCCCCTCGAGCTCGCGGAGCACCGCCGCGGGGAGGAGGAGCCGCTCCACGATGACGGAGCCGTCCGCGTTGAACCGCATGTAGTTGAGGCCGCCGAACGCCGCTGCATACTGGTCCTGCTTGCCGCCCGGCTCTTTGAGCCGGTCGCGCTCGATCGTGACGGCTTCCTGGGCGAGCGTCTCCGGCGCAGGATGACGGCCTTGGTGGATGTGGAGCGCGTTGAGCAGGCCGACGTTGAAGCTGCTGCTGCTCCCCATGCCGCTCCCCCTGCTCGGGATGTCGGCGAAGCTCGTGATTTCCAATGGTTCCTTGATGTCGAGGAGGAGGAGCGCCTCGCGGAAGAGCGGGTGCTTGATCTGTTCCGGCTTGTCGACGAGCTCGTTCTCATGGTACTTGACGAGGAACTTGCCCTCGAAGAACGGGTGCGCGGCGATGTAGACGTGCTTGTCGATGGTGACGCTGACCACGGCGCCGTACCCCTCGCGCTCGAAGAACTCAGGCAGGTCAGTGCCGCCGCCGGCGAAGCTGATCCGGAACGGGGTCTTCGTGATGATCATGCGACGACGGAAGGCTATGGGCTTTTTAAAAATTCCCTCGAATCTTCCTCCGAGGTAGTTTTTTAAACCCGTTGCCGTTCTCCCCGCCATGGGCGACATCCGCGTCATCCTCACCGCGCAGCAGATCCGGCAGCGGACGAAGGAGCTGGCGGAAGAGATCAAAAGAGACCTGGGGAACAGGGTCTACTGCGTCGTCATCCTGACGGGCGCGGTCGTCTTCTTCGTCGACCTGATGCGCGAGCTCTCCAATCTCGGCGTCAGCGTCGAGTTCAGCTGCCTCAAGGTGTCGAGCTACATCGACGGGAAGAGCTCCGGCAAGGTCTCTCCCGAGCTGCTGCTCAAGCCGGGCGAAGCGGCCGGCCGCGACATCCTCATCGTCGAGGACTTAGTCGACACCGGCCTCACCATGCAGAACCTCGTCGAGTACCTCCGTGCGGAGGGCGCCGCCTCGGTACGGAGCTGCGTCCTCATCGACAAGCCGTTCCGCCGCAAGGTGGCCGTCGAGGCGGACTACGTCGGCTTCACCCTCGGCGAGCGCTTCGTCGTCGGCTACGGCATGGACTACAACAACCGCTACCGAGAACTGCCGTTCGTGGGGACTGTCACGAGAGCGTGAACGTGACGCAAGGCCGGGGCGGCTTTTGGCGACGGAACGCCATAGAGTTTATATATAGAGCGGACAGATTGGCTGAATGGGAGGGTGGTATCATGGGAAACAAGAAGGTTTTGGTCACCGGGGGGGCGGGCTATCTCGGCTCGGTGCTGGTAGAGTATCTCTTGGAAGCGGGATACGAAGTCACGGTCGTCGACAACCTCATGTACAACACCAACTCGCTGTTCCACCTGTGTCATCACAAGAAGTTCCGATTCGTGTACGGCGACGTGAGAAACAAGGAACTGATGAAGAAGCTTGTTAAGGACCAGGAATTTATCATTCCTCTCGCGGCGATTGTCGGCGCTCCCGCCTGCGATAAGAATCCGGACGTCACGGAAGCGGTCAATTTCCAGGCAATCAAGGATATCATCGAGATGCGTTCATCTGGACAGAAGATTATCTATCCAACCACGAACAGCGGGTATGGCACAAAAAGCGGCGAAATCGAGTGTACAGAAGAATCTCCCCTCGAACCCATATCGTTGTATGGAACGACCAAGGTGCGTGCAGAACGGTTGCTTCTCGAGAGCGGCGACGCCATAACGCTCAGACTGGCGACGCTCTTCGGCTTCTCGCTCCGTATGCGGCTTGATCTCCTGGTGAACGATTTCACCTACAAGGCGTTCAAGGACCGTTATCTCGTCCTCTTCGAAAAGAAGTTCAAGCGGAACTTCCTCCATGTCCGCGACGCGGCACGCTGCTTCCTCCACTGCATGGAGCATTTCGACACGATGAAGAACGAAGCGTACAACGTCGGGCACCCCGACGAGAATCTCTCGAAGGAGGAACTGGCGCTGCGCATCAAGAGATTCGTGCCGGACCTTTTCATCACGGAGTCGGAATTCAACAAGGACCCGGACAAACGCGACTATGTCATCTCGAACGAGAAGATCCTCAAGACGGGATTCACGTTCGCATTCCCGCTCGACGACGGGATTGTGGAGTTGCTCAAGGGCTACCAGATCCTGCGGGACAACCAGTTCAAGAACATCTGAGGCAGGCAAGATGAAGGAGAAGAGAATACTCATCACGGGTTCGGGAGGCTTCGTCGGACGGAACCTCATCGAGCATCTGCGACGACACGGCTACAAGAACCTCGTCACCGTCTCCGCGACGGACTACAACCTCACGGAGCAGGAAGACGTCCGACGGATGTTCAAGGAAATAAGACCGGAGATAGTCATCAATCTCGCCGCATACGTCGGAGGCATCCTCGCGAACAAGGAACGCCCCGCGGATTTCTTCTACAAGAACATCGTCATGGGGACGCTCGTTATGCACGAGGCGAAGGAGCACGGAGTGGAGAAGTTTATCGCCCTCATCGGCGGCTGCAGCTATCCCGCACATGCACCGAGCCCGATAAAGGAGGAGGACATGTGGGAAGGCTACCCTCAACCCGAGAGCGCGCCGTATTCGCTCGCGAAGAAGATGTCCATCGTCCAGGCGCAGGCGTACCGGCAGCAGTTCGGCTTCAACGCGATTGTCCTCGTACCCGGCAACCTCTACGGCCCTCACGATAACTTCTCGCTCAAGAACTCGCATGTCATACCCGCTTTGATACGCAAGTTCTACGAGGCGAAGAAGGAAGGCAAGGACGAGGTCGTGAGCTGGGGCTCAGGGAAGCCGACCCGCGACTTCATCTACGTCGGGGACGCTGTGGAAGCAATCATCACGGCGCTCGAAGACTACAATGAGCCGGACATCGTCAACATCTCCTCAGGGACTGAGGTGTCAATCAAGGATCTGGTCGAGACTATCGCCGAGCTCACGCAGTTCAAGGGGAAAGTCGTCTGGGACGCGACGAAACCGGACGGCCAGCTCTATAAGGGGTTCGCGGTCGAACGGATGCGCAAGAAGCTCGGCTTCGAGCCTAAGACCGATCTGCGTTCGGGGCTGGCAAAGACGATCGAGTGGTTCGAGAAGAACTACGACAAAGATACCGTCAGGCTCTGAAAACCCCGATGCCTCATGGCGACCGCATGCATCGTAGATGGCACCAAGGCCAAGCGACCATTCTCCAAGACGACATTCGCGATGCACGGCTTCAACGTCGTCACTTGCCCGGCTTGCGAACTGAAATATGTGGATATCTCGGACGATGCGCTCTCTTTGATTCTCAAGAGATACTATGAAGGAGCGTATGACAAGCGAACATCGGAGAAGAGCACAGCCCTGAGCAGATTCAGAAAGAGCGTCGCGTCAATCACAGGCATGGATTTGGCGATATCGGAATCGCAAGCGAGATTCATGGAGAGAAGCGGTCTCATCCAAAGCAATAATATCATCGATCTCGGCTGCGGGCAAGGGAAGCTCCTCATCTTTCTTGAACGGAGAGGATATGAAGTGGGGGGGGTTGAGCCAGACCCTGAACGCGCGAGAGTCGGACAACAGCAGTTGAAGAGGGACGTTGTGAAGATAGGAACGATAGACAATCCGGAGAACTATGACGTCGACGTGATAATCATCTCCCATGTTCTCGAACATCTGACGAGGCCCGATAAATTTCTGAGGCTGCTGAAGAAGAGAAATCCCGAGGCGAAACTGTTCGTGGAGGTTCCGAACTGCGCAAATCCTGAAGGCCTGAAGGCGAGCATGAGCGAGCCGCATAATTACCATTTCAACGCGAGGAATCTCAAGGCGCTCCTGGAGAACTGCGGGTGGAAGGTAAAGCGTACGGAGACATGCGCCGCGAACGGATACTATTGGGCACACATCCTCTGGTTTTTGCTCAGGAAAGACGTCTGTCCGAGGAAAGAAAATGGTTTCTTACTGAGACTGATGGCGGAATAGCTCAAGGTACATGCAAGAATGCGCGGACCGTTTCTTCGCTAGTCTTCACGCGCATGGCTTCTTTCAGCTTCCCGATATTGACGAGGTAGGTCTCCCGAGGAAGGGTGGAAGAGTCCGCGGGAAGCTCCTTGCCGAGCCAGTCCGCTATCTGCTCGGGAGTGATCGTCCCGTCGCCGCAGACGTTGAACATTTCCTTGTCAGAGTCCTTGAGCCGGAGAATCGCTTCGCCGACGTCCAACGTGCTGATGTATTGATATGCGGATTTCGGATTGATGTAGAGCTTGCCGCCGTGCTGGAGATCGTAGATCGCATTTTTCTTGAGTCCGGGTCCTACCATTCCGCCGAGACGGAGAATCAGCCAATGCTGAGCGTGACGCATCACGAGCAGCTCGGCGAGTCGCTTGTGAAAGCCGTAGTTGCTCAGATGAACCGGGTCGATGGTAGTGTCCTCGGCGTTGTTCTCGGGGTGCTCGTGGTCGTCGTAGACGTCGATGGTAGAGAGGTAGATATAGGTGCCGTACTGGAAGTCTGAGAGCGACCGCATGACGTCGGCGACGTTCATCTGGAAGTCGAGCTGTGGGTCCTGGGCGGCGAGGAACTTCTTCGAGTTGCCGGCTGCGTTGATGAAGAGGTCGCACCTACTCCCTTTGTACAGGTCGTAGTTCTCACGGTCAATCCCTATATACTCGATTCCGTGATCTTGGAGTCGGAGCCCGATACCGGTGCCAACGAAGCCCTTGTGACCAAAGAGATAGATCATGCGTTCGTCTATCCGAAAAAATTTATAAATATTCTCACTCCGGAGGCGGCGTGGACCGCCTTGTCATCATCGACTACTATCTCGCCGCGGAAGGCGGCCATCATGAGGTCTATGACTATTCGATCGCGCGGGAGGCCGTGCGCAGGGGCAAGAAGGTCGAGGTCCTGAGCCCCTCGCGGCAATCAGGAGAGAAGCCGGCATTCCTGGAGGAATGCCTTGACCGGCGGACGAGGCTGCGGCGGCTGGCGGAGAAGATGCCGTTCGGCATCTCTTATGTGCTGAAGACTGCGCTGCACACTGCCGAGATGAGAACCATCTTCCGCACGAGAAAATTCGACGAGAAGACAGTGGTGCTCTTCCAGACCGTCGACCGACTGTTCCCGCTGAGCTTCTGCCTGGCGACGGCCTTCATGAAGCCGAGAGCGAGAGTCGTCGTGATACTTCGGAGAGGCATACGTGACCATTACGAATCCGACAGTCCCTTCATAGCACGCCTCAAGAGCGCCGTCCACGACCCCTTCATGCGCCTCATCCACCGATGGAAGAACGTGGTCTTCTGCTCCGACAGCAACATTATCACCGACGAGCTCCACCGGGACGGGTTCGACGACGCCGTGACCTTCCCCATCCCGCACCTCCCACCCCGGCAACCGCTGAAGAAGAAAGGGAGGAAGACAATAGTCGGCTTCTGGGGCGGCGCGCGCTTCGAGAAGGGATTCGACCTGCTGCCGGACATCATCGAGGACGTGATCAAGCGGTCGCCGAAGCACGTCTTCAAGGTTCACAACTACGCCCACGGCGTGAAGTATCTCCATCAGAGCTCCTCGGTCGTCCAGGTTGCGCAAGAGCGCATGCAGACCTTGAAGAAGAAACACCCAAAAAATATACTCATTATTTCACGCTACCTCTCTGATGCAGACTATGCGAAGGAGATGGGCTCGTGCGACATCGTGCTGATACCATACCGACGCGAGCTTTACGGAGGGGGCACTTCAGGGATACTCGCGGAAGGGATCGCGTTCGGCGAGTGGATTGTCGTGCCCGACAAGACATGGATGTCTGACCAGGCAAGGCGTTACGGAAAGATATCGATATTCAGGAAATTCGACGCCGCGTCGATAGCGGATGCCGTCCTGAGGTGCACGAATGGTGTACAGAGCGCGTCCGGCAAACGCCTCAATGCGCAGATCAGCGAATGGTATTATTTTCATTCTCAAAGAAGATATGTGACCCTCCTTGAGAGCCTCTCTGCAGGCATCTAGAGCGGAAAAAGAAGACGATTCTTTCTGGAAGCGAGATGCGAAAAAAGGCGCTATCTTTAAAAAGCGGGTCAAAATGACGATTGCATGGCCTCACGAGAAAGGCGCCGACGAGTCTTCATCCAAAATCTCTCAGTCAACTATAACGGCAATCTCGGGATGCTCGCCAAGGAGGATTGCGTCGCGCTCGCTGCGAACATCATGGCTGAAGAGAGATATCGCTCCATCGTCGCTACAGTCGATATGATAGGACTCGGAATAAAGTCCCCGGAGAACCGGCACACCCTACCCGAAGTGGAGATCTACAACTTCAGTTCCTTGCGAGAATACCTCCGCTTCATGCGCTCGGAGAAACCAGATATCGTCTTCGGGAACGCGCGCACCGTCGTCGGGTTGACCGCGTCGTTCTTCGGGAGGCGGAGCGTCTTCATGAATCACCACAGTTCGCTCCCGAAGAAGTGGTGGCAGCGTATCGTCCTGAAGGTCTTCCTGCCGCGGTTCGACGCTATCAAGGCGGACACTGAAGCGGAGAAGCGTGAGCTCCTCAAGCTCGGCACTCTCGACGCGAAGAAAATCAGCATCATCCCCATCCCTATCGACCACAAATTCCTCGGGAAGAAACCGGCGCAGGACTATCTTCGCGCGCTACGGAAGAGATACGGTATAGAGGACGGCGAGAAGGTGCTCCTCTTCCTCTCTGTCCTCCGCGAGCACAAGCGTCCAGACACAATCCTTAAAGCGCTGAAGCTGCTGCGCGACCAGAACATCCGTGTCAAGCTCTTGCAGGTAGGCAAGGATGTCCTGAAGGAGCGGATCGGGAAGAGCTTCGGCGAGCTCGCCACGAAACTCGGGGTGACCGATTCCGTCGTCTCGACTGGACGCGTCAGCGACGAGGACCTCCAAGCGTTCCTGCACCTTGCTGACGTCGGCATCCAGAGTTCCGACGCGGAGGGGCAATGCATCGTCGCGTTCGAGTACGCCGCCGCGGGGTTGCCGGAATGCCTTTCCAACCTCCACTCTTTCGAGATCTTCGGGGGAAATGTCCTGCGCCATGAGCCCGGCGATGCGGAGAAGCTCGCGAAGAACCTAGAATATTACCTTACGCACCCCGCCGTCGCGAAGGTGCACGCGAAGAAGAACCAGGCGCTCGTCAGGAAGCAGTACGACTACGACCTCATCAAGGGGAAGATGCGCGCGTTCATCCTCGGGAAGAAGCCCGCCGCCGTCAGGCGCGGACAGCGTAGATGAACTCGCCCTCGAGCCGCGCGCGATAGCCGTTCTCGGCGAAGAATCGCATCAACTCGGCGTGATTGTGTTCGTTGATGGCGTCGTGGTACTCCATCGAGATGCGCCGGATCTTCCGGAGCGTCGCTTTCGGCAGCGAGAAGAGGATGTCATACTCCGCGCCTTCGCAGTCGATCTTCATGAAGTCGACCTTCGCTATCCGGTGCTTGCGGAAGGCGTCGTCGAGGGTAATCGTCTGTATCCGCATCTTCCGGCCCGTGTTACGATGGAAGAGGCTGTTGCTCCCTGAGTGGGGGCCGTCATAGAGGTGCAGGTCCATCTTCCCCGTCCGGGAGAAGACCGCTTTCTGCTCCAGGATGACATTCTTCAGCCGGTTCCGGCGCACGTTCTCCTGCAGCAGGCTGAAGCTCTCCGGGAACGGCTCGAAAGCGAGGACCGTTTCCTTCGTCCGCGTCGCGGCGTAGAGCGTGAAGGAGCCGATGTGGCCGCCGATATCCACGACGGTGTCGTCCGGGCCGACGTCGTGACTGGGGGGCGTGTAGTAACGCATCCCCCACGTCTCCATCAGCATTGTGGCGTCGGACTGCGACGGCCTCAGCTTGACGCTCATCCCGTTGCGCAACTGGATAGCCATCGGCTCTTGCTGCCTGCGGAGATGTGCGAGGAGGAAGGAAGGCCAGTTCTTCAGGACACGGATGAGATGGAACGTGACGCGTGCCTTGTGGAGATATGCCCGTACTCCCATCTACTTCTCCTCCGGCTCGAAGATGAAGTTGTTTCCTGCGGCGAGGTCCCCTTTCAGCTCGCGGTAGTGTGAGCCTGTACGGAGGCCGCGGGGGGTGACGATGCGGTAGCCGTAGCCGAGGCGCCGGAGGAAGGCGAACACCTCCTCGGGGCGGTAGCCGTAGCGCGTCGTCCACTTGAGCTGCAGCTCGAGGATGATGACAGGACGATGCTTCCTAATCATCTTCTCGGCGCCGTGGAGAAAGAGGAGCTCCACTCCCTCGATGTCCGCCTTGATGAGTGCTATGTGGGGAAGCGACTCCTTCCTGGCGAAGGTGTCGAGAGTCGTGATAGTAATCCGCTCGGTTTTCTTCCCGTTCTTGACGAGGTGGTTGGTTCCTTCGAGGTTGGTGGTGATGAATGCGCTCCCCTCCCGGTCACCGAGCGCGAGCTTGTGAGGGACGATCCTTCGACCGAGGCCGTTGAGCGCGATATTCGCACAGAGTCCCTTATAGGTGCCGGTCACTGGCTCGAAGCAGACTATCTTCGCGGAAGGGCTCCGCTGCGCGACGGTGAGGGCGAAAAAACCGATGTTCGCCCCGACGTCGAGCATCATCCCTTTCCGGATGTGACGAGAGATGTAATCGAGCATCGCCGCGTCTTCAGAGGAGTTAAACACTGCGATGAAACCCTCGGCAGAAGCAGGAGTACAAATTATGGAGATGCCTCCTTTGCTGATGGTAATCGAATCTGCCTTGATATCTAAGGTCACGTCAGTGGATGTGAGCCGATGCTGTATTTTAGAGAGTCTTTTCTCTAGGCTGTGGGGAGTGAACAGGTGATAGAGGGCGCTTGTTGCCAGGCGTTCATATACCCGATGGAAAGCGAGATATGCCGTCTCGTTCTTTCTAATCTGCCTCATCAGCCAATCTTTCATGGCAGCGACATTCAGCGAATACAATATAAAGTTAACCATTGCAGCTTCGTTCCGTCTTCCCGTTCAAATGTCACCCAAAAACATTTTATAGAAGAAGGTTGTCCGGAACTCGATGATGCAAGGACCGAGACAGAGGATAAAATTCTTCATGGATTGCTTTGATTTTATAGGGAAGGAGATTTCCACAAAGAGGTCCGACATCACGTTCTCGTTCTATTACACGCAGAGTCGCTGGCGCTTCAACTTCCTCAGTGATTTCCTTGAGGTCAGGCAGAAGGCGAAGAGTGGCGAGCTTGACAAGTACGACGTCGTCCACATCAACAACTGGTTCAACTTTCTGCTCGTCAGGTATCGTCGCCCCGGCCAGGTGTGGATCGCGGAGAGCCACGCGTTCCATCTCGGCCTCGATTTCTGGGGGGCGACGGCGGACAGTTCGCTGCCCTTGAAGATGTTCGGCGCGGTCTTCTGCTATCCCCTCCACCTCCTGTTGAGACGTTCAATAAAGAAGTTCGACCTGTACTATGTCGCGATTCCGAATCTCCTCGAGAAGGCGAAGGAGGTGCGTCCGGACGCGACGTGGCTGCCCAATCCTGTCTCCGGATCGCCGGTCACGAGGAAACTCGGAAAGATGGAAGGCCGGCCCGCAATCTTCTATCCCACTCGTCTCCATCGGATGAAATCGCCCGAATTCGGCTTCGTCATCTTCGACAAGATACTGGAAAGGTATCCTGAAGCAAAACTCCATCTGATCCGCTACCATCCTAACCATAGCCAGTACGCCCATTACCGGTCTCTCCTGAAGAGATATGAGCAATACATCGTCTGGCATGATTTCGTGCCGCGGGAGCAGCTTCCCGCTTTCTACGCATCATTCGACATCGTTCTCGGCGCCTTCGGGAAGGGCCTCCTGAATCTCGTCGAACTGGAGGCGATGACTGTGGGCGCGCCGGTCGTGAGCTACGACCGCTACGAGTTCATCAAGCGAGAATTGGACGAATTGCCTTCGTTCGCGGTTGAACTTCTCGAAGATGAGAAAAAGAGGAAAGCCTACGCCCGGGAGGGGAGAGCATATGTCGCACGCGCCCACAACCCTGCGACAGTCGGGAAGACCTACTTGAAGAATGTCCGAGGCAAGTTGGAAGCCCTCAAATCTTCTCCATCACGAAGACGTTGATTTCTCCGAGGAGAGGGCTGTTCGTCGGGATGATGGTGCGCAGGAACGGCAGCCGCACCCGGTTGAAGAGGCGCCGTTCGATTCTGAACTTCCCCCCGGCGAGCTTCTCCAGTTCCCAGGAGAGCGTCGGGCTCGTGTGGCTCATGCCGGGGCCTTTGCCCCGCGGGTCGGTGTCGCCGCGGAGGAAGGCGTAGAACCTGCCGGTGAAGAGGAAGAAGAGTCGGCTGTAGACGCTCTCGACGTTCGGCGTCGTGAGGATGAGCGTCCCTCCTTTCTTCAGGACGCGGTGGGCCTCGGAGAGCAGCAGGTACTTGTTCTCGAGGTGCTCGATCACCTCGACGGCGCAGACGATGTCGAACGTCGCGTTCTTCGCGGCAATCCCCTTGTTGAGATCTGAGACGAAGAAGGGAGAGCCGCCCTTGAAATACTGCCGGGTGAAATCCGTGCCGGTGCACCTGATGCCGGGAAGAGATTCAGTCACCCTCTTGATGAGCGCTCCCTCCCCGCAACCGGCGTCGAGGAGCCGGCCGTTCTTCCCGGAGAGGACACTCAGGACGCTGCTATGGACGCCGGGAGCGGCGTATTCCGTGAACTCTTTTCTTTTCGTCATCGGGAAACCCCCTGGCGGGTATCGCCCATGCGTCCGAGCGCGACGCGCAGGTAGATCGCCTGGAGGCCCAGGCTGAGGATGAAGGCGAGCACGGCGCCGTTGAGGCTGAAGAGCGGGATGAGGATTACATTAAGGATTGCGTTGAGGACGAACGAGGCGAAGATCCCCGCGGTCGTTCGTCGCACGCCGGAGATCCCCTGCGCGGAGAGGAGCGTCGAGTAGAGGACCTGGGCGACGTCCACCGCGGTCGCGAGGGTGAATAGTATCAAAGAAGTCCAGAAAAGAGGGTAATGGTAGAGGGCGATGATGATCCCGACGAGGATCGGCACGAGGACGAGCGAACCGAGAACGCCGGCAACGACGACCTTGTCGAGCTTCCGGAGCATGTTCCTCAATCCTTTGAGCTTCACCGCCGTGGGGAAGAAGACCTGCGTGAAGATGCCAGTAAGCACGCCGACGAACATGATGCTCGAGAAGTAGTACGCCTGATAGAGACCGACCGCTTCCGCGCCGAGGTAATAGTTGAGCATGACGCGATCCAGGTTTCCAAGGAGCGTTGTCGCGATGGAGACGAGGAAGATGTACGCGCCGAAGTGGAACATCCACTTGAACTCCTTGGCGTCGAACGTCCGGGGAGAGATGTACTTGTGGAGGATGAGGAGGACTGCCGTGCTGAAGAGGATGGAGCCGAGGACGAACGGCACGTAGAGGAGGAGGATGTTCCGCACGCCGGCGATGAGCAGCCAGACGAAACCGACGAAACCGGCTGCGGAGGTGGTGATGGTGACGATCGCCCAGGTCTTCTGCCGATGGAGTCCCTGAAGAAGAAGCTGCGTCAAGGAAGCGGCGACCGTGACGAGGAAGACGCTGACCGCGATGAGGAACGTGTGCGGCCCCATGCGCGCGAGCGCGGCGAACTGCTGGTGGAGCAGGACATAGACAACGGTAATCGCCGCCAGCGTCAGGGAGGTGTAAATCACCGCGGTGGAGATGATCCGTTTCCTCCGTCCTTCATCCTCCTCCTCCGCGAGCCGTCGGACGAGGCCGCCCATGACGCCGAACCCGGCGGGGATGGCGAGGAAGCCGGCGATGGAGACGATGAGCGTGTACTCGCCGTACGTCGTCGGGCCGAGGACGCGGCCGCCCGCCACGTTCATCACGAACCAGAGCCCTTTGGAGATGCCGGTGGCGACGAAGACGAAGAGGATGCTCTCGAGGAATATCCGCATCTCCTGTGAGGGGGCTGCGCGGAAGAACCATGCGTAGAGGCGAAGCAGGAAATCGAGGAGACGGTCCTTGAGTTTCATAGTATCCCCTCGAACCGCTTCGCGTTCTCATCCCATGAGAAGGGAGCCATCTCCCTCTTCTTCCCTTTCGTACGGAGGGCTCTCGCGATGAACGATCTCATCTCGCTGACGTCGCCCGGCCTGAGGAGTGGCTCGCTGGGAAGAATCTCTTTCGTGCCGCCGACGTCCGTCGCCGCTATCGGCAGTCCCATCGCCGCTGCTTCGAGGACGCTCGTCGGCAGTCCTTCGCTGTATGAGGGGTTGACGAACGCGTCGGCGATGCTGAGCGCTTCGATGACGCCGTGCTCGTCCTGTTCGCCGAGGAAGCGGGCGCGGATGCCTGCGTCGTTCGCCTGCGTCTCCAGCCGCCGCCGTTCCGGGCCGTCGCCGACGACCAAGAGCGTCGCATCCAGTCCTTTCATCGCGTCGATGAGGTCGTGCACCCCTTTCATCCGGATGAGCCGGCCGGTGAAGATGACGACCTTCTCGTTCGCGCCGATACCCAGGCGTTCGCGGAGGTCAGTCTTCACCTTCTTGAACTTGTCCGTCTCGATCGCGTTCGGGATGTAGACGGTCTTCTTCGCGCCCATGCGGCGCGCGAACGCGACGTTCGCGGGCGCGATGCCGACGGTGACGGCCGCGTGCGTGAAGACCCAACGGCCGAGCGTCTGGTCGGTGAGCCAGGCGACGAGGGAGACGAACGGGTTCTGGTGCTTCACATGGCGGTTGCCGTGCTCGACGTGGATCCACCGCGCTCCTTTCTTCCGGGCGAGTCGACCGCCGAGCCACGTCATGGGGAAGAACCGCGTGTTCGTGATGACCGCGTCGTACCGCTCGTCGAGGAGCTGGGAGAAGAGGGCTTTGAACTCCTTGTTCCTCCGAGGGATCGTGTACGTCCCGGAGAGGAGGTTCCGGCAGGGCAGCCGGACGATGCGCAGCCCGTCGAGCGTCTCCTCGGACGCTGCGGCGTCGGTGTTGAACGTGAGGACCGTGACGTCGAGGCCGCGCTTCACGAGGTTGCGCGCGAGGCTGGAGGCGTAGATCGCGACGCCGTCCCGGTGCGGCAGGAAGTAGTTCGCGCAGAGGAGCACACGCTTGCCTTTTTTGCGGTCTTCCTCTCGCCGGGTAGCGGATGGCGGTTTTCCCCTCGTCATCGTTGGCGGAAGGGATGGACTCTTTTTTAAATATGCCTGCCTCACGTCCCGTGGACGGTGGCGACCATGATTTCCACGAGGCCTTTTCATTAAGTTTTTAAACCGCCCGCCGCTGCCCGGAACAACCAGACGGGGTGGTTGTGTGGCACGCAAGCGACTGTTGACCGAGAGCAAGGAGAAGCCGAAGCGGCATGAGCCGTCCGCCTTCGCGGAGAAGACGGGCGCGTTCGTCGAACAGCACGAGAAGACGATCGTCGTCGGCTTCTCCATCGCGCTCCTCCTCCTCCCCATCCTCATCTCCGTCCTGTTCCGCGCCCCCACGTACTGGCTGCCCGTCACGCAGCAGTGGGCGCAGAGCTCGGTCGACGCGAACATCCAGAATTCCATCAGCGCGCAGATCGGCCAGCAGTTCCCGAACCTTCCGGCGCAGAACAAGCAACAGCTCGTCAACCAGCAGTACCAGAAAGCGTTAGCGGACCCCGCGACGAAGAAGGAGATCGACAGCCAGGCGGCGCAGACGGCGGCCTATTTCAAGTCGCAGATGGAGGACAACAACGGCCACACCCTCCTCCCGGACATCGACACGTACTACAACCTCCTCAAGGTCGAGCAGATCGTCAAGAACGGCTACCCGGGCGACAAGGTCGTCGACGGAGTGCCGTGGAACATGCACATGCTCGCCCCGCTCGGCGTGCCGACGAACTGGGACGCGTACACCACGTTCACCGCGTACGTCTACGAGACGGAGCGCACGCTCGGCGTCCAGACGACGCCGATGTACACGCTCTTCTGGATGCCGCTCCTCTTCGCCGCGCTCGCGGTCATCCCCGCGTTCTTCATGGGATGGCGGGAAGGCCTCTTCGCCGGCTTCTTCGCCGCGTTGCTGCTCGCGGTGCACCCGTCGTACATCACCCAGTCGGCGGCGGGCTACGCATCGACGCACGTGCTGCAGCTCTTCTTCCCCATCACGATCGCGTGGCTCTTCCTCGAGGCGTTCGAGGCCGCGACGTGGCTGAAGCGCAGCGTCTACCTCGTGGCGTCCGGCCTCGTCTTCGGGCTGTTCGCCATGACGTGGGGGTACTGGTGGTTCTTCTTCGACATCTTCCTCATCGTCGTCGTCGCCTATTCCATCTACCAGGTGCTGCGGCACTTCCTCCAGAAGGGCGACCTCAAGAGCCTCGCGAAGAACAAGGAGGTGACGTGGTCGCTCATCATGCTCGCCGGCTTCCTCATCGTCGACGGCCTCTTCATCGCGCTCTTCGTCGGCTTCTCAAACTTCATCAGCGGCCCCGCCAGCGCGTTCGCCACCACGGTCGATTTCAAGGCGGCGGCGCAGGCGGGACAGATCTGGCCGAACGTCCTCACCACCGTCGCGGAGCTGAACCAGCCGAGCATCGCCGCCATCGTGGCCGCGACGGGCGGCGAGCTCATCTTCATCCTGGGGCTGATGGGGATGCTCTTCTCACTCGTGCCGCGGGAAGCGTTGCGGTGGAAGGACTGGGCGCTGCTCGGCTTCGGCTTGGCGGTCTTCCTCTACCTCACCTCCCCGGCCGGCACGTCGCTCTCCATCCTCTGGTTCCTCGCCGTCATGGGCCTGCCGGTCGTGGTGGGCGGCCTCCTCCTCCTCAAGGACGAGCGCGCCATCGACGTGAAGTACGCGATCTTCATCGCGGTCTGGCTCGCTGCCTCCATCTTCACCATGACGAAAGGGGTGCGGTTCATCATCATGGTGCTCCCGCCGCTCATCGTGGGGGCGGCCATCACCGCCGGCGCGGTCTACAGCCTCCTGAAGAACTGGCTGACCGAACGGCTCGATTTCTCGAAGGTGTGGGTCGTGCCGGCGCTCTTCATCATCCTCTCCCTCGCGCTCGTCCCGATCACGATCCAGGGCTACCAGGCCGGACAGCAGTCCGCGCCGATCATCACGAAGCCCTGGTACGACACGCTCACGAACATCAGGCAGAATACCGCGCCGGACGCGATCATCAACTCGTGGTGGGACTTCGGGCACTGGTTCAAGGACATCGCCGACCGCCGCGTGACGTTCGACGGCGCGTCGCAGCAGGGCTCGGACGCGCACTGGATCGGCGAAACGCTCCTCACGCCGAACGAGAGCGAGGCGCTCGGCATCCTCCGGATGATGGACTGCGGCAACTACCAGGGCGCGCAGGACGTCCAGGACGGCCTGCCCGGCCACGACCAGTACCAGGCGATCATGCTCACCAAGCGGATCATCATGATGCCCGCGACCGAGGCGAACAAGACGCTCCTCGCCGCCGGCTTCACCGAGGAGCAGGCCCAGACCGTGCTGAACCACACGAACTGCCAGCCGCCAGACGATTATTTCATCACGAGCGGCGACATGGTCGGCAAGGGCGGCGTCTGGGGCCACTTCGGGCTGTGGAACTTCACGCGGGCGGACGCGTACACCAACTTCCGTACGCAGCCGCAGGACACCGCGATCCCTGCGATGGTGGCGAAGTACAACATGAGCGAGGAGGGCGCGAAGAACCTCTACTACCAGCTCCAGACCCTCGGCGGCCAGGACGCGGTCAACAGCTGGATCGCGACGTGGCCCGGCTACCCGTCCTCCTCGTGGAATGGGTGCGTCCACTCCCGGCAGAACGACTCCGTGTACCTCTGCACGCTCAACGCGCAGGTGGGCCAGCAGCAGGGCGTGAACATCGTCCTGAACGGCCTCGTCCTGAACGAGTCCGCGGTGAACCAGTCCTTCGTCTCGATCGGGTTCTACAACAGCCAAGGCCAGCTCACCGGGCAGAACAACGACGTCAAGCCGTCGAGCATCGTCGTGGCGCTGAACGGCACCGTCGAGACGGTGGAGACGGGCGGCACGCTCGGCGAGTCGTTCCTCGTCGACCTGCGCGACCCCGCGAACCCGCGCGTCCTCCTGACGGCGCCGGAGAACGCCGGCTCGCTCTTCAGCCGGCTCTTCTTCCTCGACGGGGACGGCACG